>CAITDW010000132.1 GCA_903891235.1 uncultured Candidatus Saccharibacteria bacterium | reverse complement strand
TTAAATAATATTATAGATAACATTAAAATATTAAATGAAAATTTTGTTGGCAATTCTCGTAGATGGATGATTACACCTACATGGAGTCTAATGAATATGCATAGAATAAAAGAAATTGTTAGTTTTTTTAAAGATAATAATTTATTACCTAATGCATTTGCTAACACCATAGAGTGGGAAGAAGATTTACATAATATTATTTTAATGAATCCGCCACATTTGTCTATATCGGCTGCGACTCCAGAGTGGAAAATATATCTTAAGACCAAATTAGACGAATATGCAGATTGGTATCTAACTGAAATGATTCCATTAAAAAATAATAACATTAAAGAAAAATCAGCTCAAGTATTTTTAAATTGCATAAAAAGATTTTATAATGCGTTAAATGAAACAGTTAATATTGATCCTAGTAGACATAAGGATTGGTATTCTAAATTAGACAATGCTAGAGATACTAACTTCCTTGAAACATTTCCAGAATTAGCGTGGAACATTACATAAAACTAAATATTGTTATATAATGGAGTTAAAATGTCAACAATTGGATTAGATGCTAACCACACTCCGTTTAAATATTTAGACGAATATATAAACGCCCCCGATTGGGAAACTTTGCATAACGAAGTATGCCAGGGTATTGCCAAGGCTGAGTGGAATAAAAAATTTGTATCCAGCGGCGTTCATAAAAAATGGGCAGACAAAGAAATAACTACAACATTTGTAGATTTGAAAAATAGATTAACTGAAGACCAATTAAAAATCTTTGTTTCATTAACTTCAACCGACGAAAAAATAAAATTTCTTAACGCATTGACATATACTCCACATCCTTTTTGGGTAATATTTTTAAGATGGAATAAAAGAGTCGAAAAAACAGGAGTGTATAACAAAGCTACTCCTGAAGATTGCTTTTGGACACCAAATGCTAAATTATTTCCATCTTTAGTAAAACTTATTGAATCTATGCCATTTGAAGGTATAGGTCGTGTTATGTTTTTTATGACAGAAGCCAACAATCAAACTGTTCCGCATTACGATGTTGCAAACGATGCTCAACGAGCAGAAAAACCTCACGATGATTTTATATGGCTCAGCACAAAACCAAATTCTAAAGGTATATTTGTAATGGACGGTGAAACATTAGAAAAAGTTTATCCTGATCCTACTAAAAAGTTTGTATGGTGGAACGAAATGGATTTTCACGGTACTGATCCGGTCGATCACTTTAGTTTTTCAATTAGAATTGATGGAAAATTTAAACCAGAAGTTAGGGCAGCTCTTACAGCGGGTTGAGATCTCGGTTCCACGGGGTATTAATAATACAATGATCTTTGTTACGCCATTGATCGACGAATTGTTGGTAATAACGCATAGCTTGTATTTTAGAAATTGTATTGTACGGAACCCAGGATCTTATATCAAATCCGTTATCAAATAATTCTTTATTAAAGTTTTTTCTTGACTCAGCATGCCATTCAACACCTTCGCCGATTTGGGTAGTGGGCTGCGGGGAGAAAAATTGTTTTATTATATCGGCACTGCGCCATATTTCAACATAGTCGATGCTTTTACTGATTGGATTGCCAACTTTGACTCTCCATACTAAATTACCATTAGCAGCAGAATCATAAAAAATTTGATTGTGTGCAGCCCAATCTTGTTTTAAATTAGCAGTTTGTTTTCGTACATTCATGCCAGTTTGCGCTAGGGCTGGATCAAAATAATTATTATAAAATTTATCATTATCTTGTGTGTGTTGTATCCATAGATATCTAATAGCCCACGGACCTTCCTGGTCGGCATCAATCAATGTGTGCATTTCGCGGTCATCTTGCCCGCCATAATTGCGTCTTGGAATAACTATCATTCGAGATACTTTTTCTTATGCTCTACCCACTCTTGGTCGTCTAAGTGATTAATATTAATTCTAAAAAAATGTCGAGTAGCTGCTTTTGGATCAAATGTCAATGCTGTTCGTGAATGTATAAATGAATGGTTATCGTAGATAGCAATATCATTGGTATTCCACTGGTGCTGATATATTAAATCAGGAATTTTTTGCAGATAATCAGTCCATTGTCTAATTAAAAAACAATGTCCTTGCGACACACCATCAATTTTTACATCTGTAATCCACGCACCTTTCTTTGGCCCCCAATTGTAATGATTTATTCTTAAAGATTTTGCACCAGTAATAGGATGTATTTTTAATAAAGGAAATTCTTTAGTATCAGTTCCGGGATCGTACCAACTTTGTTGGCATACTGTTACTCGAGGAATCATTTCTAACATTTCTGGAGTAAGATATTGAAAACTTTCTTCAAGATTCATCCAGCTAGTTTTTCCTGATCGTTCTGGAGTAGGATTGTCAGTAATCCACAAGCTTCTAAATGGATATGGTTTAAAATCTCTATTAGGAATATCTGAATGCCAATTCATATAAGCATTTGACACCATTTTAGTATTAGCATTGTTAAATGGACTTATAGCTTGCACACCATTTTTAGTGTCGACTTCTTCGGTCACTTCGTGTGAATATTTGTACTCATCAGAAGTCCAAGGTTGCCCAAAATAAAAACTAAATTCTGAATACTGCGCTTTAGTAAAGTTAACTTTTTTAAAAAATATTAGTTTTCTTTCATATGATAACTTGCGCCAGTAATCGGGACTATAAGTAAAAAATTCTTCTGGAGTGTCTAGCTCGATTATTGAACCCCAAGTATCTTTTATGTTTGTAATATTCATGACAATCTCGCATCTATAATAAAATTAATTCGATCTTTGTTACTTTGATTTTCCAACCAGTGCGGAACATGATTATTAACCCAGTACAAAGAATCTACTTCTAAAATACAATTTTCATCTCTAATTGAAAAAATATTTTCTTCTGCGGCCGTTACTGTAAAATGAAATCGATCGTAATAAGAAAAATATTTACCACTATCTGCATGTAGGTCAACTGTAGAATTAGCTTTTAGTTTACTAACAAAAACCCTACCAAATTCAATAGTTTGTGCGCCAGTACTTTTTAATGCTTCCTCAAACCAATCAATTGATTTTTTAAATATTGGAAACTCGGCAATTTTTGACTGAGCCACCATCATATGTTGATTAGCTTGTAGTGTATTAGACCCAGGAGGCAGATCTTTTAAATGCCGCAAATGTATAGATTCAGTAAATCTTAGTGCCTGCGTAACTGTTTGCCTATGAGTACTAATTTTCCATAAAAAGTCAGTAGTTGAGTCATTAAAATAATTTCTCAGTTCAGTACCAAGTTCAATATTAGTAGCAATTTTAAAACTATTCAAATCATTTTCAAATAATCTATATGGGCTAACTAAACTATTCATAAGTAACCCCCAATTGGCGTATCTACACGATATTCTCTTTTTAAGTAGGTACAGCGTACAATAGTATCTGTTGGTAATAAAATTCGACTGAATAAAATAGTCCAAAAGTTTTGGTGTACACATTTAGTCTTAGCTGGTACCATACATTCATCAAAATAGTCATATCTTGACAGCGCATCTTTGCTAAATGCAAATCGGCGTAACAATCTTGCGTGTTTTGCAGACCATAAAGTGTAAAATCTGTAGCGTCCTAATTTTTCATTATATCCAATAGCAGCATCTAGTAACATTCTTACATGGTGTCGATTGTTTGATGATCGGATCATAGTGCCATACCACACTGGCTCATTTGGACTTAGATAAAAAGAGATTAAGGCAATAATTTTACCGTTGTTATCTTGCAATCCCAATGCTTTGTATCTTATAAGGCCCGATAAGTAAGTTTCTACAAAAGAACTATGGTAAATTTTCTCAATAGGATTTTTATCAGTGGGTACAAAATAGCTAGCATGTAGATCTGTTCCCATAAAATTTTTAGTATAGAATAAATGCACAACCGCATCGATGTGAGTATGATCTAATTCTACAATTTTCATATTTCGCCTTTTAATTGTTTTAATGCTAACTCGTATGGAACACCGTCTAAACTAAACTCTAATCTTTTAACTTGGTCAAATCCAATATCTTCGTACGCTTGACCGTTGAATGCTAATAAACTTTCAAATCCATGCTTTTTTTCTTTGCGTCTAAATTTAGAATACATTTTTTCTAGTATTGTGTTTTTACTAGAAGCAGCAGTTAATTTATAGTTGTATTTTTCT
>CAITDW010000131.1 GCA_903891235.1 uncultured Candidatus Saccharibacteria bacterium | reverse complement strand
TTCAGCTTACAAAAAAGGAAAGATTAGAGAGGCAAGATTGACTGAAAGTGTGAAATACGAGCTGATTGATATTACATATATCAAGTAAATCAAAATAAAATAAAATTTAAAAGCTTCGATAAAAATGGCTAACAATCAATAGAAGTTTTTATGGAGAACCACTCATGCAAGCAGCGTAGGCACTTTTCGCAAAGTCTTGTCCATTAGCAACTACTGCGATGGCACAAAGTGCGGAAGCATTTTTGTTTAAATTATTACAGTCATATTGATGTTCGTGAATATAGCGGTCGTATGACGCCTTTTGTACAAAATTACATCTTGCTTGAAATTGTTGCCTTATTGCATTAATTCTTTGTTGTTCTTGAAATTGTTGTTGCTGAATTTGTTGTTGCTGAATTTGAAGCTGTTGTTGTTGTGCTTGGTATTGTTGTTGTTGTAATAATTGTGCTTGACGCTGAGCTTCAGCTTTTGCTTTTGCTGCTGCTTCATCCGCTACTTTTTTCTCATAATTTTGTTGGACAAGCTTGTCAATATTAATTTTGGTTTCTTTAGAAATTTGAAGTATCTTATTATTAAAAGTTCCATAACTAATTTTTTTACTATAAAGCTGTATGCTTTCATCAAAAAAAGAATTGTCTTCTTTTTCTAAGATCATATTCAATTCTTTTGAATAATTAAACTGGCGGAAATTGGCACTTTCCGATACACATTTCTTAAAATCTTCTGCCCATAAAGCAATAATTTTTTGCTCTTTTGAATTTGGAAATGATGGGTCTGCTAACATTTGAAATGAGATGTCTGTAACCCCAGATAGAGAAATCTTTGTAATTAAAGGCGAATAGGATGGATCGATTTCAAATTTACTGACACAATTTAATCGTGGGTCGTTATTTAACAACATTGGTCGAAGTAAAGCGTTTTCAACTTTAAGTCGGATAGTTTTTTCTCTCTGTAAATTTTCTTCAATAATTTGCTGTTTTTGAGCTTCTTCCGCAGCTTTTCTTGCCTGTATTACTCTTTCTTTTTCTTGGGCTAAACGTAACTTTTCTTGTTCCTTTTCCTCAAGAAGTCTCTCTTTTTCCAACTTCTTTTCCTCTGCTTGCCTTCTTTGTTCTTCATCCTTTGCAATTTTTAATGCTTCAGCTTGTTCTTTTCGAAGTTTCTCTGCATTTTGTTTTTCTTCTTTTGCTTGAGTTTTATTATTATTTTGAAATTCTTTTGGAATTAAATTTCCATTAACTTGGTTTTCATTATTTACAATTTGTAATGTTTTTATTCGGTTTTCTTTAGCTAAAGTTGTTTCCTTTTGAATGACAACCCATTGTTTATTTGTTAAGTGAAGTTTTATTGCTTCACCTTTTGTAATATATCTTGCTTTACCATCCGACATTATTTCTGCATATGTTGCTTCACAAGTGGTTTCAATATTATTTTCAACGGTACATTTGAATTCTTTAAGCCTACCGTCATTGAATAGTGTTTTTGTATTAGTAAAGTTATCACATTTATAAATAATATTTGTCGACTTTTCGCTTTCTATGGGAATCGGACTTTGGCCTTGAATGTTATTTTTGTAAATTAGGTTCTCTAAATCTAATCCAGTTTTTACACACAGACTTTTCTCGTCGCCCCATTTTGTAAACTGTTCTTCCCATTTATTTGCAATTTGATCTGAATTACTCTTTGCGAATAATTCTATCTTTCCTTCACCAGCACAAGCCATAACTGTAAATAGTCCCCTTATTTTGAATTTACCTTCCCACTGAACGAAAAACTTGCCAGAATCTTTGGGATTAACTTCAACTTGAGTTTCAAAGTTCGGACTTGATACTTCCCTTTGAAAGGTTTCAACTCCTGGTATTTTTATATCAACATTACATTTACCACTGATTG
>CAITDW010000130.1 GCA_903891235.1 uncultured Candidatus Saccharibacteria bacterium | reverse complement strand
TCCATATAAAAATGTTAGCTGCAATATATGGTAGACCCCGATGAAATCTATTAAGTAATATCGTAATAAAAATCCATATCAAAGTTGTTATAGCAGCAAGGGATAAATTAATGATCAATTTATAAGGTTTAACAAGGTTTCTAAAGATTTCATTTTTTAAAATAGCTGTATCGAGGTGTAGCATTAGGCTTATTATAAAGAACTTGAAAGATTTTACATAAAATAATATTGCTATTAGATATATATTTAGCTTATGATTATAATAATGTACTTATATGTGGTGCTTTTTGCTTTCATATTAATTGGGATCCTAATGGTTCTCTTTTTTCTAGTTAATGATCGAGGAGAAAAAGAACCAATCAATGCTTTAATTATTGCAATCTTATTTGGACTTGTCACCTTTCCTGCAGCTGGTATTATAGAAACTCTATTTATAAATAGCACATATCTCAACCCTCAGCAAAGCTCATATAAGCAAGCATTTTTAGCTTTTATGTTAGTAGGATTTATCGAAGAGTCTCTTAAGATTATTCCTTTAGCTGCTTATATCTATAAACAAAAATTCTTTAATGAACACACTGACGGGATTATTTATTTTGCACTAGCAGGACTTGGTTTTGGTATACCCGAAAATATAATCTATACATTCCAATATGGCGCTAGGGCTGGTGTTGGTAGGCTTATGTTGACTCCGATTTTCCATGCGGCCACAGTAGCTATTGTTGGCTATTACCTGATCCAAGTTAAATTAAATAAACGTTCATGGTGGTCAGTCGTAATTGCTTTAATAGGTGCAATTCTAATTCATGGTGTATACGACTTTAGTTTGTCTACTGATAATCCCATCATGATATCAATTGCGGTTGCAATCACTATGTCAATTAGCTCACTATTATTTATTAATTTTCTTAGTGCTAAGAAAATTGACCAACTTGAAGGACTAGCAAGACCCGACAAGAACAGCCCTAAAATAGCGCTACAGACTAAGCCAAATGCTAATTAAATGTCTCTAGATTGTAAATTCGTGGATACTTCCGTTTGGAAATGTTTTAACTTGTTGATTTAAAATTATTTGATAAAACCATCTAATGACACCACCATGAGTAACAATTAGGGATGTCTTATCTTTTGCATTTTTTAGATCTTCAATAAAATTATTGACTCTTTTTTCTACATCTTTGTATGATTCTCCGCCAAATTTAGTTAAATCATAATTATAAGTGTTTAGCATCTCAGATGAATTTGGCTCAGGATAAAATGATGATACAGATTCCCAGGGTTTTCCAGAAAATGTTCCAAAATCTACTTCCATAATTCTTTTATCTTCAATCAAGGGGCAATTATGATCCTCGGCAATAGGTTTCGCTGTATTAATAGATCTTTTAAGAGTAGAGCAATAAATTTGATCTATTTTCTTATCTTTGAATGTTTTTACTAGTTCTTTGGCATCATTTTTCCCACTTTCAGAAAGCTCATCATCTATTTGACCATTAATTATGCCTTTTTCATTAAGAATAGTTGTTCCATGTCTTACAACATAAATCTTCATTTTTTGGTCACCCCTTAATATTTTCTATATTTTAGCATTTTTGATAACATATAGATATGAAATCAAAAACAAATAAACTTTTAATTATTATACCAATTATACTAATTTTCATATGGCTAGGTATTGGCGGAGTCGGTGGTCCAATATTTGGTAAATTATCTGATGTTTCGAGTAACGATCAGGCAAATTTTCTACCTGCTAGTGCTGATTCGACTAAAGTACAAAATCAGATAACAAATTTCTTGCCATCGAAAAACGTCCCAGCCGTAATAGTTATCGCTTCTAATAATAAAATTAGACCAGCTCATTTTGTTCACTATGCACAGCTCAAGGAAAAATACTCCAGTATTAATGGAGTGCAACCTGGAGCGGGGGGCGTCATTGGACCTATACCATCAAAGGATGGACTTGCTTTAGAATATTTGGTCCAAGTTGTAAATGCTAATAATCTGGCTAATGTAATAAACGACCTCAAGACCACCACGAACAATAGCCTTATATCTCCAGATCAAGGATACGTTACTGGACCAGCAGGATTAGCTGCTGATCTATTCAATGCCTTCAAAGGAATTGACGGCATCTTATTATATGTTGCAGTCGGTACAGTATTTTTCATCTTACTTTTAGTCTATCGATCGCTAATATTGCCATTTTTAGTATTAATTGGGGCAATGTTTGCTTTAACTGGAGCAATACTTGTAGTCTATTATTTGGCAAAGAATAATGTCATCAAACTTAATGGTCAGAGCCAAGGTATTTTATCCATATTAGTTATTGGAGCCTCAACCGACTATTCCTTGCTTTTAATATCTAGATATAGGGAAGCTCTTGATCATCATAAATCTAAATACAATGCAATCGTTCGGGCCTGGAAAAGAGCCTTTGAACCAATACTTGCATCTGCTGCAACTGTTATATTGGCATTGCTTTGTTTATTGTTCTCTGACCTTAACTCCAATAAAGGATTAGGTCCAGTTGCAGCAATTGGAATAGCTTTTTCATTTTTGTCTGCGATGACTTTATTGCCAGCTTTTTTGGTATTATTCGGTCGTAAATCTTTTTGGCCCTTTCAACCGAAGTTTGATGGCAAAGAAGAACTGAAAGAACCAGCTACTGAATATAAAAAAGGAATATGGACTTATATTCCTAACTTTATTGAAAAAAAATATCGTCTTATCTGGATATTTTTATTGATTATTCTTATTATTTCTTCGTTGGGATTATTCCAGCTTAAAGCAAGTGGGATAACTATCGCTCAATCTATACTAGGAAAATCTAGTGCTGTTACTGGTCAAAACGTGGCTTCAGAACATTTTCCTGCTGGTGCCGGTAGTCCAACTGAAATAATTACCCCCCTTAGCTCGAGTGATAAGGTACTGGACATAGTTAAAGCTAATAATGGGGTAAGTAGCGCAGTAATTTATGCTAATCCAATCAATGGTTCTCCTGTGGTATCGAACGGTAACGTTCTTATTAACGCTACTTTCAACTCAGTATCTAGTTCAGCTCAGGCAAATAACACTGTCCTGGCTATCAGAAATAGGCTTAAGACTATTGAACCAAATGCACTAGTTGGTGGTGTGACTGCCGTTTCCTTAGATACCAATAGAACAGCTCAGTCTGATCTTAGAAAAATTGTCCCAATAGTCCTGGTTGTTATCTTCATTATTTTGATGCTACTGCTAAGATCAGTTATGGCACCTTTTCTGTTGGTACTTTCTGTCATTGTTAGCTTCGCCGCATCACTAGGCCTATCAGCACTAGTCTTTAACCATATACTAAAATTTCCTGGATCAGATGCCTCAGTACCATTATTTGGTTTCATATTCTTGGTTGCGTTAGGTATAGACTATAATATCTTTTTAATGTCTCGCGTTCGTGAAGAGTCACTAAAAACAGGCACTAAAAAAGGTATACTTTTAGGCCTGAGCGTAACAGGAGGAGTTATAACATCGGCAGGTATAGTTCTTGCTGCGACTTTCGCATCCTTGATAGTAATACCAATTTTATTCTTAGCTCAAATAGCGTTTATAGTTGCATTTGGGGTACTCGTCGATACAGTGATTGTTAGATCCTTCTTAGTGCCATCTGCGTCTTATGACATTGGAAAACTTATATGGTGGCCATCAAAATTGTGGTCAAAGGGTAAAAAATAGTTTGATTACTTGGATTGCAAGAGAGAGGTATAATAAAAATAGGAATAAAAATGAAAAAAAATAAATCATCTTTTAAGGTATATAACTATAATGGTACGCTAAAGTCTAATTCCGGTAATGTTCCAGCCAAGGCTCCTCGTCGAAAAATACCTTTTATTAGACACATCTTGTTTATTTTAATAATAATTACAGCTGTCCTTTATGCAATTGATTATTACCAGACTCATTTCAATCAGGTTCAAGATCCATTACCTAGAAAAGAAGCTCTTATTAAAAAATCTAATATTCACTGTCTGAATAACCAATTAGATAAGGTAGTTATTGTGAGTATTTCAGAAAGACATCTTTGGGCCTGTAACTATACTAACGAGTTACAAGATGCACCCGTTATTACAGGTAATCAAGGCTTAGCATCGGATCTAACCCCAGTCGGTAATTATAAGATATATGACAAAAAAACCAATTTCGATATTATAGGAAATAATGCTACTGATTCATGGAATGATCACGTTAGTTACTTGATGTCTTTTCTTAGGAATCAATATGGATACTACGCTTTTCATGATGCTACCTGGAGACAACCAAACTCTTTTGGAAACATCAGCCCTAATTCCAAAGATGCTTCTCATGGTTGTGTCGAGACCCCTCTCGCTACAGCTGAATGGTTATATAAGTGGACAGATATTGGAACAAATATATCAATAATTAATTAATCACCCAAGCATGAGCTTTTTTTGCTATAATATATTCCATGGCAGGTGGGTTCAAAATTCCAAACGAGGAAACTCAAGAAAAAAAGATCAGTGAATACGTCAAAGATGACAATAACTTCATTGAATTTAACGAGCTGCAGTCAACTAAAGCTATCGAAGTAGAATCGTTATCAGATAACTCAGATGAAAGTAAAGTTAAATCAAATGTTTTACTATACATCTTCATCTTTTTAATTGTTGGCATATCAACGATATTTCACTTTGTAGTTATAGGTAAAATAAGCGCAAATACCAGAGATATCAATACCCTAAAGAGCCAGCTTGATAAAAATATGATTAAAGCCACTCAAAAAATAGTTCCCATAAAGCCTATCAGCGTGTCTAGTAAGTCTATTAAAGAAATCGGCATTAACATATTAATTCCATCTAATTTATCAGATTTAGATTATTCAGTGACTCAGTCAATATTATTCACCGGTAGTCCAATTACCAGTATTGGTTTATCTTCAAAGGCAATTAATAAAATAGATACTAAATGTCTAGTTAACAATAACTCTAATAATGCACCACTTGGATCTATAGCGAAGGTTGCAGGCGTATATGGAGCAAGCGCATTCCAATATCATACTCAGCTGATCTTACAAGAAAAAGATTATTACATAGCCTATTTACCATCAAATTTATCCTGTCCTAATGGTGATATTGCTTTAAAATCAATCAATTTATATAAATATTACTTAAATCTAAATCCATTAACTGTTACATTAATAAAATAAACCTTGTTTTATCTATATATAAGCATTTAAACTAATAACTATATGGTGAATATAAATAATCAATCAATACCACTCGAAAAATTTAAGCATACTAAGATTATTGCTACTATAGGACCATCGACTAATTCCTATGAGGCAATCGAAGCTTTAATTAAAGCAGGAGCTAACGGACTTAGATTAAATTTTTCGCATGGTGATTATGAAGAGAGAAAGCAACAAATAATATGGATTAGACAAGCATCCAAAAAATTAGAAAAACCAGTTGCAATTATTCAAGATCTTCAAGGACCAAAAATTAGGTTAGGTGATTTCGTAGGAGTTATCAATGTTTCAAAAGGGCAGGAGATAAATTTTGGATTCAATGCCAATTATGAAACTCAAGGAATTATTCCTACGCAAATTGATCTTAGCAAAAAAGCTAAAAGGGGTGAAAGGCTATATTTATCCGATGGTAAAATACTGACTTATATAACTTCTATAAAAAATGGAGTAGTTTCTGCCAAAGTAGATAATGACGGGATGCTTTTAAGACGCAAAGGAATAAACCTTCCTGATACAGATTTTGCTGGAGATGTCATTACGGCCAAGGATAAAAGAGATATTGTTTTTGGATCGACACAAGACATAGATTATGTAGCATTAAGTTTTGTCCAGTCTTCATTAGAAGTAGAAATGCTTAGGAAAATCTTACATACTATGGGCAGTAATGCCAAAATTATTGCAAAAATAGAAACCAAAGCCTCAATTAATCATCTAGAGGAAATCTTCTTATCTAGTGATGCTGTGATGGTAGCAAGGGGTGATTTAGCTATTGAGGTGCCTTTTGAATCAGTTCCAATAATTCAGAGAAAGATCATAGGTTTAGGGCTAGAACACGCAAAGCCAACAATTGTAGCAACTCAAATGTTACATAGTATGAACATTTCACCAGAACCAACTCGCCCCGAGGTCTCAGACATAGCTACAGCTGTTCTGGTCGGATGTGATGCAGTTATGTTGAGTGACGAAACAGCCAGTGGAGACTACCCACTAGAGGCCGTTAGAGTTATGAAAAAAATAATACTCTACACTGAGAAAAATGCTCCACTAAGAACTGTTTTTTCGGCAACTAAAAATGAAACAAAGCAATATGCTATTTCAAGAGCAATTGCTAATCTTGCTAATAGTATTAATGCTAGAGCCATAGTCGCTGAAACAAAATCTGGAGCTACGGCTCTCAATATTGCTTCACTAAGAGTTTCTATACCCTTAATCGCTGTAACTAACGATCCAAAAACTTCTCAACAGTTAGCAATAGTTTTCTCCGTCAAAAGTTATCTTAGACCATCGAATCAGCTTACGATTGATAGACTAACAGATTGGCTCAGAAAGACTAAGTTACTAGATAAGGGTGATGTTATCGTTACTGCATCTGGAAAATATCCTGGAGTTGTTGGAACAACCGATACAATTAAAGTCCGAATGATTGAGTAACGTATAATTTTTTGAGGATTTATGAGTTTTAATAAGAAAACAATTAGAGACATTAATTTAGACCATAAGACAGTTCTGTTAAGAGCAGATTTTAATGTTCCATTAAATGCTGCCGGAAAAATAACTGATGATTTTAGAATTATTCAGGCGCTTCCAACAATAAAATATCTGTTATCTAAAAAAACTAGATTAATTATATGCTCACACTTAGGACGTCCTGATGGAATGGTTAATTCTAAATTTAGTCTAAAGCCTATAGCTAATAAACTTGCTAAATTACTCGAACCACATAAAGTGACTTTTGTTGCGGACTCAGTTGGGCTTGATGTCCAGAATGCAGTTAGTAAACTTGAGCCAGGTCAGATTTTATTATTAGAAAATTTGAGATTTCATCCTGAAGAAGAGGCTAATGATAGTAAATATGCAGAATCGCTTGCCAGATTAGCGGATATTTTTGTTCAAGACGGTTTTGGTGTCGTTCACAGAGCTCATGCTAGTACCTCAGCAATTACTAAATATATACCTAGCGTTTCTGGCTTATTGCTTGAAAAAGAAGTTGATTCAATAACTGAGGCGATTAACCAACCAAAAAAACCTTTATGTACTGTTATTGGTGGTGCCAAAATATCTGACAAGATAGATCTTATAAATAGATTTATTGAGATCGCTGATTTTGTAGCTGTAGGCGGCGCCATGGCAAATACATTTTTAAAAGCATCAGGCATAGATATTGGTCATTCTATTTATGATAAGGGTGAATTATCGCTTGCCCGAGATATTATTCATAAAGCCAAGCAAAAATCTAATCAAGGTTCATTTGTCTTTTTTATACCAAAGGATGTAGTTGTCGCTCAAAAAATGAATAGTTTATCTAAAACTAGAATTGTTGATTGGTCAACTCATGTTATTGCCGACACTATTAACTATCCAAAATCTTCTCCATTAAAAGATTATATGGTCCAGAAGGACGAACAGATTTTAGATATTGGTCCATTTTCATCAGCTTTTATTGCTGGTGCAATTCAGTTATCTGGAACCGTGATTTGGAATGGAACATTAGGTGTAACTGAAATTGCCAGTTTACATGGACCAGTAGGTCCATTTGCTAGAGGAAGTGAAATTCTAATAGAGTCTATGCTGGGAGAATTTGGCCATCGTCCATATAGCCTAGTTGGTGGAGGTGATACGGTAGGATATTTAGAAAAAAGAAACTTAGTTGATGCCTTTGATCATGTATCTACTGGCGGTGGTGCTAGTCTGGAATTAATGGCTGGTCGAAAATTACCTGGTGTAGAATCATTAATGAATAAGGAAAGAGATTAATATGACAGATAGAAAATATATCATTGTTGGTAATTGGAAAATGAATTTAAATGTTTCGGAAGCCAGTATCTTAGTTCATCGTTTGCATCAAAAAATTAAAATACATAGGGGCGTAGATATTGTGCTTGCCCCACCATTAATAGACATCCAGCCACTTTCGCTGGAAATTGATCGTAGACAATTTAAACTAGCTGCACAGGACGCATATTATAAGGATAATGGAGCATATACAGGCCAAGTAAGCTTCACAATGTTAAGAGATCTAGTCAGCTACTGTATTGTTGGTCATTCTGAAAGAAAGATATATTTTAATGAAACACTTGAAGATGTTAGAGAGAAAGTCTCAGCAGCAATTAGGAATGATATTATTCCAATTATATGCATTGGCGAAACAAAACTAGAGAGAAATTCAGGTGAAACAAAAACCGTTATTAATGATCAGCTAACAACTGCTATCGCTAACCTAACTAGTCATGAAATCCAGAATGTTATTCTGACATATGAACCAGTTTGGGCTATATCAACATTTGATGGAGAAATTGCCAAACCTAAGGATATTGAACAAGCAATTGGATTTATGCGATTAACCATAGAACATTTATATGGTAAAGTAGTCGCTGAAAACGTAAGAATAATTTATGGTGGTAGTGTTGATGAAAATAATGCTGGCTTGTTTCTAGATATTGATGGCTGTGATGGTGCCTTAGTTGGTTCGGCTAGCTTAAATTATTATAAGTTCTCAGAGATAATCGAAAAAGCCAGTCAGATTTATTTGAAAAGATCTAAAAAATAGTTCACAGTCTTGGGCTTAACTTGATACAATATTTTGATATGCTTAAAGACCTAATACTAAAAGATTTAAACCCAGAACAACTACGAGCAGTTGAAACCACAGAAGGACCTTTATTAATTCAAGCTGGTGCTGGAAGTGGTAAAACTAAAACCTTAACTCATAGAATTGCTTATTTAATTGCTAACAATAAAGCTACTCCTTTTAATATCCTAGCCGTTACTTTTACTAACAAAGCCGCTAAGGAAATGAGGCACAGGGTTGCTGATCTTTTGGGAGACAATCCTGACAATAGAAGCTTTATGCCATACATGGGTACATTTCACTCTATCTGCGTAAAACTATTAAGGCAGGATTCTGAATATATTGATATTCCAAAAAATTTCATCATTTTCGATGAAGATGATCGAATTAGTGCAATTAAGAGAGCTTCTAAGCAGCTCAGAATAGACGAAAAAAGTTTTCCAGCAAGAGCTATATCAGGGGCTATTGGTTCTGCGAAAAACATTATGATGAGTCCAAGTGAATATGGTTCAACTGTTACCTCACCGACTCAAAAAACTGCAGCTGAAGTTTATCCAATCTACGAAAAGCTGTTGAGAGAAAATAATGCCCTAGATTTTGATGATCTTATTTTGATGACAGTAAAATTACTGAAAAAGAATTTAGATATACAAAAAAAATGGCAGAATCAATTTCGCTACGTCATGATTGATGAGTATCAGGATACAAACGAAGCTCAATATCAACTGGTCAAATTACTTACTTCTGAATCTAATAATATCGCAGTAGTTGGTGATGACTGGCAATCTATCTATTCATGGAGGGGTGCAGATTTCAGAAATATTCTCAATTTTTCAAAAGATTATCCAAAATGTTCAGTAATTAAGCTTGAACAAAACTACAGAAGTACTAAGTCTATTTTAGATGCTGCCCATGCAGTTATTACAAAGAACAAACAAAGATCAGATAAAAATCTATGGACAGAAGATCAGGGTGGATTGCCGGTTCAAATATTACAGGTTAATAGTGAGAGGCTAGAAGGTGAAGCTATCGTAAGAAGGATTCGCAATTCTTTAGATATCGGTGTTCGGCACTATAAAGATTTTGCTGTGCTTTATAGGACTAATGCTCAATCCAGGTCAATTGAAGAGGCTTTAATTCATTACGGCATTCCTTACAAGATAGTTGGCGGTACAAGATTCTATGATCGAAAAGAGATAAGAGATTTAATTGCTTATATGAGACTCATTTATCAGCCTGAAGATCGTGTAAGTTTTGACAGAATAGTAAATGTCCCAACTCGCGGAATTGGTGCAAAATCCCTACTAAATTTTACTTCATGGTTAGATCAAGAGAACATTAATTTATATAAAGGACTTGCCGAGGTGAGTAGCTGTTCTAGCTTAACTGAAAAGGCTAAAAATAGTTTCATTGATGTCTATAATCTAATATCAACCCTACACGATAAAATCGATGAGTTGACACCATCAGTCATCTTAGATACATTAATTCGCCGAATTAATTACTTAGATTATCTTAATGATAAAACTTTGATGGGCGAATCAAGACAAGAAAATGTTAAAGAATTACTTAGTGTAACAGAAGAATACGCAGAACTAGGAATGACGGGATTTTTAGAGGAAATAAGTCTTATTAGTGATCTAGATCAGGCGGATCTTAGCAATGATAGTGTGACACTCATGACTCTGCATGCTGCTAAAGGACTTGAATTTCCAGTTGTCTTCATGACAGGCATGGAAGAAACTATTTTTCCTCATTCTCGGGCTCTATATGACCAAAATGATATGGAGGAAGAAAGACGACTTTGTTACGTTGGTATGACTAGAGCACGAGAAGAACTTTATTTAATATCTGCCAATTCAAGACTATTATTTGGCGGCTTACAGCACAATCCTCCATCGAGATTCCTTAGTGAGATAGATTCTGAAACAACAATTGAAAATGGTTATTATGAAAATGCCAGTACTTTCAAAACGCATTTTGGTCAAGCTAGTTCAGCTAACAATGAACCAAGGTATGTTCCAGATTTTGAGGTTGGCGACAGGGTCAAACATAATTTGTTTGGAGAGGGCAATATCATGGAACTTGATGGCGAAAATGCAATGATATACTTTAATGGAAAAGGTTCAAAAAAACTTAATATATCTTTTGCACCACTTGAAAAACTCAATAATTGACATGAAATATATGATTAATAAAATTATTAATTGGCTATCATGGCCATTAATATACTTAGTCGTAAATAATAGCGAGAGAACAAGAGTATTAATAATAGAAGATAAAAAACTATTAGTCGTGCAGGGATGGATAAACGACGGTAAGTGGCAATTACCCGGTGGTGGTAAAAAAAGCAATGAAAGTTTTGTGAATGCTGCGATTAGGGAATTACACGAGGAGACCAATCTAAAAGTTGAAGCCCATGAACTCGAAGAGTCTGATGTTGTTCCGATTAGTGAAAACAAAATAAAATATATATGTCATTTTTTTATATTAAAAAATACTAATTTGGTTGATATTAAACCTCAACATGAAATTCGAAAAATTAAGTGGATTGATTTTGATTCAATCAATAAAAATAATTTCTCAAAAGATATTTTGGCTGGAATAAAATTAGTTAACAGATAACGGATTTGATAAAATATAAGAGTATCAATTAGAATTTAAAGTCTTCAAGCCAAAATATTTTTTATGAAAAATGAATCCGAATACAATGATGAAGCTTCACAACCAATCTTTTTTAGTCAATTTTTAATATTGCCACTAATTTTGGTCATTGCCTTGTTTGTTGCGCTTAGTCTTTATTGGATATATTCATCAAAACACGCAATTGTTAATAATAATTCTAAGATTGTGATCATAAATAACCATGGCAAAACTATTACGGTTCCGACCGTACAATCTAATATACCTAGCCTTCTATCTAGTCTTAATATATCACTTGCTAAGGGTGACGTAATTGAGCCCAATATAAATACTCCAATAAACCAGGATAATTTTAGGATTAATATATATAGAGCTAGGCCAGTTGAAATTGTGGATGGAAACAATAAAACTTTCTCTTATAGTGCAGCGTTAACTCCTAGAGCAATTGCATCTCAGGTTGGTGTTACGGCTTATCCAGAAGATTATCTAACCGTACTGCCATCAATTAATTTCATAAAAGATAATTCAATTGGTGAAAGAATCGTAATTAATAGAGCAACTCCTGTCAATTTAAATATTTATGGAACTCCTACGCTTATTCGAACACATGCCACAACTGTCGGGCAGTTAGCATCTCAAAATAAAATAATATTAGCCAAAGGGGATAGTCTTTCACCATCTGTCAACACTCCAATTACTCAAAACCTTGGTGTTTTTCTGACACATCATGGTACAAATATAATAAATACTACTGAAAATATTCCAATGGCAACACAGACAGTTGAAGACAATTCCCTGGCCTATGGGACTTCATCTATTAGACAACAAGGTAGTGACGGTATTAAAACGGTCACGTATACAATTAATTTAATTAACGGTAAAGAAGTAAGTAGAAGTGTTATTCAATCAATTACAACGAAACAACCCGTGACTCAGATTGTTGTTCAAGGAACTAGCCTATCTGGAATAAAGGGAGACATGGGGTTAGCTGGTATTGCGGCTAGTGACTATCAATATGCTGATTATATTATTTCTCATGAATCTGGCTGGTGTCCAACTAAAGCGCAGGGTGAGCACTTTTGCCCAGTTGTACCAGATAATGCATATACATCAGCAGGTTTTGGTTTGTGTCAGGCCACACCAGGTTATAAGATGGCTAGTGCTGGTTCTGATTGGGCTACTAACCCAATAACTCAATTACATTGGTGTAGTGGTTATGCCAAGAGTCGATATGGAGGATGGTATGCTGCTTATCAACATTGGTTGGTATACTATAATTGGTAAAAAATATGACAATAGAAGCAAATAAATCATTAGGACAACATTGGTTAACAGATATATAC
>CAITDW010000129.1 GCA_903891235.1 uncultured Candidatus Saccharibacteria bacterium | reverse complement strand
TTACCGCCGAAAACGCAAGACTCGCTACGCAGTGATCTGGTTAATCTTCTGCGACGGGACTTTCACCCGCAAGTTAAGTGCAGCTTGTCCTAGCGCACTGGAAGAACCACCAAAACTGGGCGTTCTGAGTGATCAGAAATAATAACATACTGACTTATCTACACTTATCATTACCTTGCTTTGTATTAACTACTGCAAGATCTTTATTGTAAAGGCCGGCTACATTATGAGTAACGTCACCAAGTTCTGCGTTCCCTGAAAGATTGGTCATAATAATAACAGTTAATTTTCTATCCACATAACGAGAAATGAAAGCTGTAAAGCCCTGCCATTCCCCTCCATGTTCTATTAAACGGTGTCCATTAATGTTAGTTATTCTCCAACCAAGGCCATAATTTTCAGTTTTACCATTCTTCAGTTTTACAGGTGACCACAACAATTCCATGTTTTCTTTCTTCAGTAACTTTGTTGTATAAAGTGCAGCATCCCATTTAGCCAAATCATATACTGTAAAATAAAGAGCTCCATCAGCAGTAGAATTGAATTTTGGGGAAACATATTCCTGATTCTTGAGCGTACCATTAACCAGGTCATAGCCAGATGCACGATTCGAGATAATATCCCTATCACTGATCACCCTGGCTGTAGACATGTTTAAAGGTTTAAAAATATTTTCTTCAAGGAGGGTACCATACGAATTTCCTGTGATTTTTTCCATGATAAATCCAAGAAATTCATAGCCAACGTTACTATAGCTAAATGAAGTACCTGGTTGGAAATTTAAGGGTTCAGGTTCCAGGCGATTAATTATTTCATCCTGAGAATAATTAAGTCGCCAATCAACTCCGGGAATATCCCTTACCAATCCAGAGGTATGGGTTAATAAATTTAAAATAGTGATATTTTTCCATGTGTCAGGGGCATCTTTCACATATTGAGTTATTTTATCATCCAAGTGCAACATTCCTTTTTCAACTAAAATCATGGCTAACATTGCAGTAAATTGTTTCCCTATGGAGCCAGATTGATAAATAGTTTCTGGTTTGGCAGGTGTTTGTAATTCAATATTAGAAAAACCATATCCTTTGGACTTGAGAATTTTGCCATTTTCTACAATGACAACTGATAAGCCAGGAATTTTTAGTCTATGCATTTCGCATAGAAGATATTGATCTACTGTGTCGGCCATCGCAGATACAGTACATAAGGCTAAGTATATGATTACGGTTAAATACCTGCATATCAATAGGTTTATTTTCATGACGCACACCACCTTTTCATTTTTGATTGCTATCCAATTCGTTCAGTTCAGCCTCTATTTCTGCAATTGTAGGGAGATTTAATTTTAGGCTCTCAGGAATTGCTCGCGTGAGTTGATACTCGGATATGCCTATTGGTTTCTCAATGCCTTTTAGCGCATATTCTGCTTCAAATTTATTGCGGGACTTACATAATAATAATCCAATTGTTGGATTATCCTCAGGCATTTTATAAAAATCATCCACCAAGTTAAGATAAAAATTTAATTGTCCGGCATGTTCTGGTTTAAATTTAGTGGTCTTAAATTCGACCACCACGTAGGCGTGAAGTTTTAAATGATAAAACAACATGTCCATGAAATACCCTGATTCTTCTAGGCCTATAGGTATTTGGCGACCTACAAAAGCAAAGCCTTTACCAAGTTCGAGGAGAAACTTAGTGATATGCTCTATCGACGCGTGTTCTATTTCTCGCTCAAGGGCATCATCGTGTAGCCCAAGGAAATCAAGATTATATGGTTGTTTAAGTAACTCGTGCGCAAGTTTTGATTGAGGACTTGGCAGTCGAGTTAAAAAATTTGAAGCCTTTACCGAATCTATTGCCTGACGCTGAAATAAGTTGTCTTTGAGATGACGTTCAAGAATCAATCGTGGCCAGCCTTGCTCGATGGTTTGTTCTGCATACCAAGCAAATTCGTTTTTGTCTTTAACTTTATGAATTAAAAGAGAAATATGTCCCCAAGGTAATTG
>CAITDW010000128.1 GCA_903891235.1 uncultured Candidatus Saccharibacteria bacterium | reverse complement strand
AGCATAGCCAATATAATAAAAATATGGTATAATTTTGACTTATGTATAACAATGCTCCGACTTCCATATTTCTATCATTTCAAACATCTGAATTCGACAGAATGAATAACATGCCAATTTATGGATTCGATAAAACTCTGGAAGAAATTAGTAATGAAGAACCAATCAAAGCGATAAAAATAATATCAAATGAACTAAACTATGGAAAAAAGATAAAACCAGCGATTGAAATAGTAAACAAGTTAGGGGCTATAAGTTCGGATCTTGACGGTGAGCAGGCTGCCAAGGGAATTCTATTTAAAACAATAGAGAATTCAATCAAAGACGATATAGTTATTGACCCCTTAGATATAGTCTTAGCTAGTTTTGTAAAATTAGGCGATTTCAGAAAGGATGATTTTAAGTTATTCTCTGTCCCTCAATTTATAATTAGCTTAAGAGAAAATTATTAGCCTATTTTTGTCTTTCTTTCTTTCTTTTTATATAACTTGGAAGGCCACCAATTCCATCTTCCCAAAATAGCTGCAATGGATGGAACCAGTAAAGTTCTGACAAAAAATGTATCAAGAGCAATGCCAAATGCAATTGAAAAACCGATCTGTTCAACTTGACTAGATCCTCCAGCTAATCCTAAGACAACAAATGTGCCAGAAAGTATTATTCCAGCGGCAGTCACTGTTGTACCTGTCACGCCGATTGCTTTTGTGATAGCTTGTTTAAGGCTTGGATAATCTTTTGACTCTTCTCGAATTCTAGTCATGACTAGAATGTTATAATCCTCTCCGAGTGCCATGGAAAAAACAAATAATAGAAAAGGTAGTACAAAATTGAGTCCAGTACTATCTTTAGTTAGGTGATTAAAAACTATATTTGCAAATCCAAGCGATGCAGCGAAGGATAGAGCAACAGTAATCACTAAATACCATGGAGCGACTAAACTACGAAGCAATATGGCAAGTATTAATGCAATTAGCACTAGAACTATTGGAATTATTTTCTTTAAATCTTGGCTTGAGGTTATATTGATATCATAAGTGAAGCTATCCTGTGAATCTACACCATAGTCAGCTGCTCCGTATTGACTAGCTATACTGGCTAAGTTTTGTCGTACTAATGGTATCTGGTTAGTTGCCTCAGTAGTATTTGGCGCTCCACCAGACAGTACACCGAAAAACTCAATAGTCTGGCCATCTTCACTTATGAACTGACTTAGGGCTCTATATTGACCATAGGTAGATGCTGGGATAGTCAACTCAGCTGGCTTAACAAGCGGCAATGAACTAGGAGGGCCCAACAATGCATAAAGCTTATATATTGAAGTTAATGCTGAAGTTGCATTATTGGCGGGAAAAGGACCAATTATATTTTTATATAAGCTAGAGCTAGATAAGGCTGCTTGAACATGGCTAGCATTAGCTAAATTATTCCACTGTGAAGAATTAAATTTAAATATAAGCACTTGAGGATTAGTTGTTGATTGAGAAAAATGGTCTTTAATAATTTTACCAGCTATTGCCGAGTCAGCAGTTGCAGGAGGTCCGCCACTTACGAATCCACCAGTTTTCCAGCCAACAACTCCTGATATAAGAGCTGCAAAAATAACCATAGCAATTAAAATAGTAATCAATGGTTTTTGAATAACTCGATCAGCTACTCGGCCCCAAAGCCCAACTTTAAGATTTTTAAAAACCAAAATTTTTGAAGGCCAGAAAGTTTTTTCTCCAAATACTGCTAAAATAGCAGGCAGTAATGTCAGTCCAATGATCAGCATAATAAATATGCCTATTGCAAGAGCAGGACCTAGGCCTTTATAGAAACCGAAATTTGCAAACAACAGACACATTAAGGCAGCAATGACTGTTATGGCTGAAAAAGTAATAGTTTGGCCTACATTTGTTAAGGCTTCTACTACAGCTGCTTTTGGATCAAGGCCATGCGATAACTCTTCTTTGAATCGAAAAACAAGAAAAAGACCATAATCTGTTCCAGCTCCTAGAAGTAAAACTATTAGAAGAAGTTGAGTTACCGATGATGCTTGAACACCTATCTTAGTCGATTCAGCAATTATTGGTGACGATACCACCAAAGCCAAAACTGCTGGCACTAAAGTTATGAATGGTGCTAGTAAAGCTCTAAATACTAAAATGAGAATTATTATTATAAAAATAACGTTATACAACTGAGTATTATTCCTATCGGCGTTGTTGACTGAATTTGAATCCACATCAGTCGCCAATAAGCCACCTATGTGTAGTTCTAAACCAGTATTCTCATATGATTTGAACATAGACCGTATATTATTCACTATGCCAGTCCCAGCCGGGCCATAGCTAGAGGAGTTAAATCCAACTGCAATGGTTCTTGCTTTACCATCAGGAGAAATTGCCTGATCCTTCACCGAAACTACAGTAGGAATATTTTTTAGCTGGGATTCTAGTTTTACAATTTGGGCTTGGTCAATTATATTTAGCTGTCCACTAGGCCTATAGACAACTACAGTCGCAGAAATACTAGTGCCT
This sequence comes from uncultured Candidatus Saccharibacteria bacterium, assembly GCA_903891235.1. Classification (GTDB taxonomy): domain Bacteria; phylum Patescibacteriota; class Saccharimonadia; order Saccharimonadales; family UBA4665; genus CAIYEO01. Next base: position 2,302 of record CAITDW010000128.1, on the reverse strand, counting down.
TTGCCCTGGAAAGGAGCGACAAGGTTTTGAGCTTTTTCACTTGGGCTAGTTTTTGGCAAAAAAGATGAATTTGAATTGTTTGTGACACTAGATAAGGTTGGTAGAGTGAAGTAAACTACTGGAGTAATAATAAGCCAGGCTATTATTACCAACCATCTATACCTGACAACAAATTTTGCTAAAACTCTAAACATGACTGCTTGTTCCACTGTCCGATTCTACTTTATTTTCATTTGAAGATAATGGTTTTAGAACTTCTTGTTTCTTTATAGGAAGTGTAAAACCAAAGATTGAACCTTTGCCAACCTGGCTGGAAAAAATTAGTTTACCTTTTTGGTCAAGGATGACCCGCTTGACTAAGTACAGTCCTATACCTGTTCCATTGGGACTTTCCTTACGAGCGTTATCGGCTCTAAAGAACTTCGTAAATAAATGTGGTTTTTCACTATCAGGGACTCCAATTCCAGTATCGATAACTTTAAATATTACATTTTCTTGATCTGAGTCTAGATAAACATCAACGCTACCATTTGGCGAATAATATATTGCGTTATTGATTAAGTTGAGGATTGCTTGTCTAGTCTTAGGCTCGTCCATAGTAATGATAGGCATATTATGATCTGGTGGATGATATGTTAATTTAACATTACGTTCATGTGCCTGGCGCTGTAGTTCATCAATTTCCTCATCAACAACTTTGGACATTTCTACGTCAGAATATTCTAAGAAGAATTTACCTGCTGTCATTCTAGAGATATTTAGTAGATCAAAGACTAGACCTTTCATATTTCTAGTTCTAGAAAGTGTTTTTTCAAGAGCTTCCATCATTTTATCGTTAGTCTTTCCATAAAAACCCTGCACAACTAGAGTTAGAAATCCATCCATTACTGCAAGAGGAGTACCAAGCTGATGTGAGATCATGGAGATAAAATCATTCTTTACAGAATCCTGTTTCTTTAGTTCTTCATTGGCGACAGTAAGCTGTGCCGTAGCTTCTTCGATCTTAGCTTGCAATATACTATTAAACTGTTGGACCTGAGAATAGGAACGTGAATTTGACACAGCTACAGATAGTTCATTACTGATATTATCAATTAAGCGAATATCGTCAATGTTAAATGATGTACCATTAACTTTTTCAGAGAATATTAGATAACCAATTTTTTCATTATGTGTTATTAATGGCGCAAAAACTTCTATACCATATTTTTCAAGAACAGATTTTTGATCAGGCTGATTCAACTCATCTGTGATTAATATCTTATCCCCGAGAGTCGTCAGGTCAACTGCTAATTCATTATGTATTTTTGTAAAATAATCATCAGCTTCATAGAAAATAGATCCTTTATTAAGTACGATAATATCTAGCTGACTAACGTTGAGAGCTGATTGGATTATTTTCTTAACTTTTTTAGCTAGATTATCCAGGAGTATTTCACTAGATAAAACTCTGCTTATTTGAGCCAGAACGATTTCAGGCCTATAATGATCATGGTAAAAAATACGATTAGATATTTTATCGATATATGCAGTTAAACTTCTATATGAAAAAGCCAATATAAGAGTTACGATAACAATATATACTTCGGGCCAAAATGTTAATTTTATATCTTTAAATAAATAATGAAAAGGATACAAAAGGATGGCAATAAACAGGACTACGGTCAATGTTATTGTTGCCAAAAAAGCGATAGTTCTTAAGATAGCTGTTCTAATATCAAAAAGTTTATGCCTAAGAATGGAATAACCAACTGAACCAACAAAAATTAAAATTGATGGATTACCTATAATATTACCAAGATTGAATACTCCAAATTTCGGGAGAATAATTTGAGTCACCAAATTAACAACTATGACAATTGAGCTGGAATAAGTAATAAATTTTATTTGTGATCTCACAGATTGAGTTGAGGTTTTCTGATACTCATAAAGCATTTTGAAGGCAATATAAAAGGCATAACTAAAATAGATAAGAGTCAGTAGAATAAGTGGTCCGGTTTTAGATAGAATGACGCCATACTTTGTCTGAGATATGGTTGTTATTTCCGATGGCAAAAAGGTTAGGGGAGCCATCAAAAATGGTGATATATAGATAATCCAGTCCTTAGCAACTAAAGGACCTTTTTTTCTAGCTAAACATTTTGCAAAGTAGTAAAAAGTTGTTGGAATAAAATTTGCGGCCATAAGAGCTATTCTTGTTAGCAGCAGCGCAGTATCAAGGTTGGAGATATAATGTGCTATAAAATTTACACCTACATAGCCAAGAATCGACAATACCCAGAAAATAAAGCTTTGATTTATT
>CAITDW010000127.1 GCA_903891235.1 uncultured Candidatus Saccharibacteria bacterium | reverse complement strand
TATTTAACACGTCTTCTATTTCAGAAACAACTATATCCTCATAGTTAACAGTTTTGACTAGGAACCATCTCCCAGATATCAAGAAGTCTGATCGCACAAAAATTTCATAATAATTGATATTACTGAAAATAGTATCAAAAAAAGCTATTCTAATTCATGACATGCTAAAATAATTAGTATGTTAGCTAAAAATGAATTAAACACAAATGATGATGACATCAAATTGGTTTTTCCAAATGTTGATCGAGATGCTCCTAGAAGCGTTGAATGGCTTAGCGGTGAGGTTGGACACAGTACAATGCTACTAATGGGAAACTCTGAAAAAGATTCAGATAATATAATAAACATGCCCGATGATCAAAAATTAATAGAAGAGAGAAATAGAGTAAAAGAATTCATTGAAAATACCGGGGAATTAAATTGGACTATTCAATATAAAGGTAATCCTGTAGGAGCAATTTGGGTCGATTTGAAGGACAAAGTAATTAATTTAGAGAACGGCAAAAAAACAACTCTTAAAGGGCCATCACCACATATCATGATAGGAGATATACAAGCCAGAGGCAAAGGAATAGGTCCTAAGGCCAGTGAAGCTGTAATGGATTATTTATTACGAGATGGTGAGTATTCTACGATATATACCAGAGCAAGAATAAATAACCCAAGAATTATTAACATGTTAACAAGTGCAGAATCTAAATACATATTCAAGGAAGATGGCAGCCCATATACTGATGAAGATGGCCTAGAATTCCAAAACTTTAAATATGATGTCGTCAGTGAGTAAATATTACTTATTATAAAAAGACTATAGTTATATTGCATTTATAGCGTTTTGGTTACATAATATAGTTTATTAGGAGTTTACAAATGGATAAAAAAAATTATAACCAAAACCATCCAGACAACGGAATTAGAAATATAACTTTCGATGTTGATAATACTAACTTCACGCCTGAAATTCAATCCCCAATCGATGTACAATGGACAGCTACAGATTTTACTGAAAAAGTTCAGGGCATACCAAACGAATCGATAAGACAGACCTTAATTGAAACTGGTTTGTGAGTGGTTTGGTTGTCGTCAAGTTCAAGTCTTTACTCCCCTGCCAGGTAATGAATTATTTTTTAGAAATAATTAAAAGTAGACTCTACTAGGAAGATATTCTTTTAGCCAATTAATTATATGGTCATTCTTCATCTCTGAATTCCATTCGATAACTCCAAGAGCAGTTGTCGCAGTGTACAAAGCTTTTCTTTCATTGAGATTTTTTGTATCCAAGCCATATTTAGAAGCAAATTCTTTAGCATCACCATACCTATCAGACCACCAAAAATCCAGTGCTGCAAAATCTTCCATCCAATCACCATAATGAGCATGATCCCAGTCAATACTCGCAGTAACCTTGTTGTCCTTCACTAACATATTATCAAAACCAACATCACCATGAACTAATCTTCTTGTCTCGGATGCATATATAAGATTATTTTCAAATTGTTGATATAACTTATCTATTATCTTACTATCTATTCCAATCTCTTTGGCGCATTCAAGATAATGCTCCTTACCTTTTTCTAATATTTTGTCACCTATATATGACCTATTAGATAAATACTCACCATTTCCAGTTTCTGGATTTATTTTTCCATATCCTGAAGTTGAGGATATATCAAAAGAAAATATTTTTCCGAGTAGATCATGCGCACTGGGTAATACATGATAAAAGTCTTCATCGGAAATAACATTTGATTGTATTCCTTCAACAAATTCTGAGACACAATAAAAGGATTCGTTATCGTATTTATTAATTTCAAGGACTTTAGGAACTAATAACTCATCACCAAAATGATCCGAGGCATACTTATCAGCAATAAATCCGGATTTATGGTCGGAAATCCTGAAAACAAATTTAGCGCCGTCCTTGTTCTCAAAACTATAAGCTTGAGACATATGACCCTCTGTTAGTTTTTCTATAGAATCAATTTGAGCATTCTCTTTGTCTTTAATAAATAATGATATGCTCTCTGGTGAATGCGATGTTTTCATGTTTTTAGTATAGCAATATTTAGTGTAAATTTATGAATCATAGGATATATTGTTATAAACCTTATGGTATAATTTATTTTTTAAAAGCCAAAGAATACAAAATATGAATTCAACTAGTTAACACTTGAATTAAGATTGTGGTTATGGTATAATAATTTCATGAAAAGATACGAAGTTATTAGTACTCCGGAATCAAAAATGTCTAATATAGAGCAGATTGTTAAAGACAATCCAGAAACTGCTGGTTTACAGGCATATGAATATCTACGCAACACAAGTAATGATCAAAAGCAGGAATATATCAAAGGCAATATTCCAGATGTAACTTTTGAATACCCTTATCTAACGAAGGAAGCTATTGTTGACCTAAAAAAGCCAATGCTTAAAGCTTTAACATCCCTAATGCCTGGAGAAAAGAATTTTCAGACAAATTCTATGTATGACGCTATTGAATATAGATACGCCGAACTATTCCTCTTAGATATGGCAAGAATCATGAACAATCCAAAAAATAGTGAGTCCGATATAATTCAGGCTGAAAAATTATTTAAACAATCATCTGAAGCCCTCTATGGAACACCAGAAAAGGATATTTTTTCATCAATTGCCAGCCGTACACTAGCCCCTAACCTAATAGATAAAGATACTGACAATATACAAGCTACTAGTATAAGATCTGAACTTCGTAATTTAGTAGGTAATATAAGTACTTCAGACCACATTAAGCTTAGTCCCAGCGACGAGCTTATATCTAAGATGCATATCCTAGTCAAAGATAAGTTTGATTCTTTAGTTGATCACATCGACGAAGATGATATGTATGATACAACCGGTATGGTTAATGCCTTAAATGAAGCTCTAATTAAAATTGGTGGCCATGAACTAGGTTGGGCTACCGTTAAAAGATCCAATTCATCTAACCTATCTGTTTCTGCCCACCAGCGAGAAGTTGAAGTTGGAGTAAACAGAAAAGAAATAGTAGGCAAGGAACTAAAGACTAAGATTATTCACGAAATAGGCGTCCATGCACTTAGATCGATAAATGCCGAAAAAGCCGGATGGCTATCAGCTGCATATGGACAAGATGGCTATCTTAACTACGAAGAATCCCTTGGTACTGCATTTGAAGACGTATATAACAATAAATATAAAGACCGTGGAGAAAACTACTATTTGATAGCAGGGCTTGTCTACGGCCAAGATAACCATGAACCAAGAGACTTTAATGAAACTTATGAAATTGTATGGAGAAATCACCTACTCGGCAAGAATCTACCAGAAATTAACGAAAAGGATATTGAAGCTGCTAAAATTAAAGCTTTCAACGATTGCGTTAGACTATTTCGAGGAACTACAGGTAAGCAAAAGGGTGTAATTTTACTTAAAGACCTAGCTTACTTCCAAGGTCAAGAATCTGTCTGGGAATCCTTCAAAAATGTTAATAATGAAGAGGATTTAGAATTACTACTTGCTGGTAAACTAGATATATCTAAGCCAGACCATAAAAATATAGCTAAGCTTATTATCGAAGAATTATCTAAATAATAACTTTTTCTATATATATTTCGCCAGAATTTATTCATACCAATTTATAAACGAAATTTGATTAAAACAAACGAGTTAGTTTCAATAGGTTTTATATAATTTAAGATATTTCAATTTACATCCTAATTATTTAACATTTCTTCTATTTCAGAAACAACAATATCCCCATCTGTAAATATTTTGACTGGAACCATCGAATTCTTACATCTATTACCAAATTCTATTTTTTTTATTATAGATTTCCACTCCTTGCCAATTTTTCTAGTTGAACTATATTTATGCCGTTAGTGCATTAAAATCAGAACAGAAATTAAAATGAAACAACATAAATAAGGAACAAAGAATTGGTACTTTAATCGACTAAAATAGATAAATTAAAATGATAATATAAATTACTTGATTCAATAAAACAGAATCTTAGGGATTAATCAACTCGTGTTAGCATTAGCTGACGATAATTATGAATTTTTTCGTTGGGTGAAGAATATATTTTTTTTGTTTGCATATCAACGATTTTTAGGCCTGATTCTTCAATTTGATTAACTAACTCAGCTTCAGTATCATAAATTCTACTCCTTGAAGGTGAAGCATAGTTACGTATAGCATTAGTGAAAATTTCTGTTGAAACATCCCAATTATTAGGAAAATTACTCTGTTCATATAGTGATATGCTGTTTTCTACAAATGTTTTTAGGGCATTTTTGGAAGGTTGTACGTCATGATTCTTCAGCATAACTGTGCTTATTACGAAACCTCCTACCTTTAGGCTTTGTCTCCACGTTTTAAGTATAGATAATCTATCTAATGGTTCTGGAAACTGCGTTAAAAAAGCATCGGTTATAATTAAGTCCTGGTCTTCAACCAAGTTGGAACGAATATCCGTTTTAAAAACTATAGGCTCAATGCCGATTAGTGATGCAGCTTTTTGACTCGATAAAAGCGGAGTCTTACAAGCATCGCTAACGCATATTTCAGCCTCGGTCGCTTTATTGCCTAGAGCTCTTATTAAGGGCGATTTACTCAACATCCAAGCGTAATCTGCTGTGCCGCTAATAGTTATTACTGGTTTTTCAAGACTAGCAGTAACTTCGCTTAGTGAATCTTCGTAAAATGATTGATGATGATAGGGCGAACTTACAGCCTCGATAATTCTTAGGATCGGTCGAACATAGTGATAATCCTGACAGCCGATAGCACTGTCTAAACATAATGCGTTACCTTCTAAAAAAACATCGCATGCTAAACTGAAGTCATTTGATTCTGGTGTGTTCATTTTATGCTCCCATTATTAATATTATTTGTAACTATTCTGTGCAGAGGATTAAATAAGTGATTGTTACTGATAATTACATTATTAGTTGTTTTTTTCCAATCTGGTATCTGTTTGTCAGGAACATCTAATACAATACCGCCGGCAGCTGTAATAGATTTTATAATAGTACCTGCTTCAAACGTCTTAAGCGTAGTCTGAATAGTTGCATCGGCATGTCCACTGGCTACTAATAAACTTCTAAAGATAAGGCCCTCTTGTACTATTACGAAGGCGCCAGCTTTACGTAAATCAGCGTAAAGGTTAGGCATTGTATCTAGTGCGTGACCGGATATTAGAATTCGTGCTTCGGACAGGATCTGCTGATCTGAAACTTTAACTATTTTACTGTTACATGTTAGATTGTCGCTAACTGATGCATATAATAAGTCTTGGGTTGGATCATATGCATAAGCAGAGACTAAGATACCATTTACCTGTCTGTAAATCGACACCATAAAAGTTGGTATATGTGACATAAAAGGAATTGTTCCGTCAATAGGGTCTATTATCCAAGTGGCCTTAGAATTTAATTGTACTAATGGATCAAAGTCCTCGGCAATAATACTATCGTTAGGAAATTTTGCATGTATATTATCAACTAAGAATTTAGCAATTATACCATCAGATTTCGTTTCTGCAGGGGCATGACCAATTGAGATGCGTTTACGATCATATTTATTAAAAGATTCAAATATTGGTTTTGTTGAACGGAGAAGATTGCAAATAAAATCTTTTTCTTTCGATTGATGTGTAATCATAATTGTTTAAGTTCCTTATCTAGTTTAATTGTTTGATCCTTGAGCTCAGTTAGGGCTTCTTGCGGTGTGGTAATTTCAGATAGATATGTTACGGTCCTAAGCAGAAAATATGGCAATAATGATTTAGCTAGATAGTGGGAATCAAAATTATCAATATTTGCCTCATGGACTAATAAAATTTCTACCCATTCAACTGAAGATATTTTTGATTGATACTTGTGACTTTTAATTAATGATTCCTTTCTGCTATTTAATAAACTTTTAGCGTAATCACTTAGATCAGCTAGTTTTTTTAAATTAATAGGTCGTCCCGTTAGCAACTTAGGGGTATTATCATTAGCTTTTTTAAAGCGAACATCATTTTTCAAAGAAAGTGTTTTTCTCATTTGGTAATAACTTTCAGCAACTTCTATAAACATATTAACCATTTTATCAAAGCTAGGTTTATGTATTTTTCTTTTCAAGTTGATTTCAACAACTTGCATATTATTAAAAAGTGCATTCATCGTTAGGAACAAATCAACTCCGTAACCTAATGAACTATTCGGCCAGTTAAGTTTATTGAGAAATCTAATATAACTTCTAGATAGTCCAAAATCTCCAGAAATTGGCTGGATTGGTGAATTATTTTGAGTATAGTGATTAAGCAATGGAAATACGAAATGGTTAGTAGTGTTTCCTTCATTCCAATTGCGTGCATAATTAGGAACTGTAAAATCGCTTAATTCTTGTGCGGCGGTTAAATGAGTTGTAAGCCATGATTTATCAAATGAGGTAACGTCGCCATCGACCAATATGCAGTAAATGATCTCGGAATGATTGGCTATATACTGTACTATTTTATAAATATTATGACCCTTACCTTTTTTAGCAGACATAAGGCTTATTTTTGGGTTTATTGTTTTAGTCGACTTAAATATTTCTGCCGTTTTATCAGGACTAGTATTATCGGCATTAATAATAATAATTGGCATATTTAGTTCGACCGCAATTGCGTCAATTTGAGATGTCAATTGCCCTATATTATCAGCTTCGTTATATGACGGAATTCCTATTGCAATCATAGGCTTACATCGCTTTCAATTATGTAATTCAAGGCTTCTGAACTATTTGGTGCGAAAATTTCAGTAATCCCATGATTAACGACTTGTTTTACTAGTGCATCGCGACCAAGAATGGCCTCGGAGAGATTAACTGAAGGTAAAGATCCTAGGTAATTGCCTTGATCGTCCTGGAATGGTGTGGCTTGTCCAGTAATATGACGTCCAAATCGCTCGTGAAGCAGTAAATGACGTTGCATTCCGCTCCATTCATTTGTATAGATCATGTCCTGACTGTGATCAATTCTAATATGATAGATACTTCGAACAAGTGATTCCTCTGAGCATACATCTATATCAACATCCTCTGGCTCTATACGTACTTTTTTATTCCAGGCTGGTTCCTGGCTATCGAAATCATCAACGATTTTTTCTAAATACTTATCGGCAGAAACAGCTGTTGATCGGACATCGAACCAGGCGTTTCCACCCATTGTAATAAGCTTACTATCACTGTTAGAACCTAAAAAAACATTATCATTACCAATTAAACGGTGGCCAAACTCGTGGCATAACCTTAGTGCTAAAGTTGTTTTTCCAGCCCCCTTCTCACCCAGTAAAACTATTGATCCTGAATCCTCAGAACTTTGGACGGCTGCAGAGTGAATAAGCATTGGGCCTTGTTTTGCAGCACGTAAACACTCAGCAATATATCCAGCAGTGTAAATAATAGCCTTACCAGAACCAAAATGTTTGAGAGGGCCATATAACATCATTCGCTTATTCGATTCATCATAATTTATTTCTGTGTCATCATGAGGAATGAATGTAAGATCAGCCTCACATTCACTAATTGCATCATCTTGTATTGACATTCCAGTAACAGTTTTTCCAAGCTCATAAATATTATCTAAATTGAATGTATGCTCGCTCCTTATATTAATTTTCGTTCCACAGAATTCTAAATTAAAGGATTGCATATTAAGATTCGAAGTTAATTCGGGATTAAGTTGTGGCATTATCACTCCAAGATTTAGTGCCTGGCAAAAAATGTGCCTCATCGATTATTCTTTGTGTTGTATCTCGGCCCAAAGACAATGATTTTGCGACAATATCATTAATCGTATCGTAATCAACATTTGACTCAGTCGAAACGACGATCCTAGACGGATCAAATAGATCATCACCGATATTGGCCTGCATAACTACCTGGCAACGCGATCCAGTCTGTACGAAAATGTTTCGTGAGATGATGTCCGCTTGATAACCTAAAATTTTTCCAACAAAGTATGTTGGGTTCTTGCCATGTGGTGCTTCCATGGTGTTCGGCCTAAAGCTAGATATAATACCATGAGTTTTATTACCACGACCAACCGCGCCCTCTTCACCAAAGTCAGTACATGAACCAGCTGTTACTAAATAAGGCCGAGGACTTGGGCCCTTTGTCTGAGTATTAAGAATGATGTTGATCTTTGCTTCATCGCCGACTATTTCTAGGGCATAGGCTTGAAGAGCTTTTTCTAGCTCTCGTTCTCGTTCAAAGTAGATTTCTTTAGTGGGTGTTTCAGTAGTGATCTGTGGCACAGCTAGGGTAGCCGTAATAGTGTCTCCGTTACGTACAGTCATTACCTTTATATCTTGGCCAAAATGGTCAAAACGTGGCTCGGGAAGACCCTGAGCGTTATCCTTATAAAAGTAGCCTTCAAGACTAAGTGTAAGGTTCTCCGATGCTGTCAATGGCCAATAGCTAATCATTGTGGCAGTATCATTAGCTCGTGGCGAGTTACCCTGATATTCTGGAAGGTCATCGATAGATCTTGGAGTAAACCAGTGCGGACGAGTACTATGGGTTGATGTCAGGCTTCGAGCACCATAAACTGTAGGGTCATCAGTATCTAAATGAGGTAAAACGCGAGCTAAATATTTCTTGGCCGCAGTATATTGTATTTCAGCTAAAGGGATCGTTTCTACTCCGAAAGACTGGCTAGCTCTGCCCATAAATATCATATCTAAAGGGGCCTGGAACTTACCGCCACCATATTTCTGAAGGCATAAGCCTCCAATCAAGGTGGCTTTATCTAGATTATGGTGCGGAATAGCTCCAAAATTCTCTAGACAATATGAAGAATAATCCAGCTCAGCTTGTTCAACTATACCATCCACTAAGGTATCAGGGTGACCTAACCCCTTGCGTTCGACAACTTCTTGGCTTAATTTATCGGGTGGTAAAAAACCAAGGTTTAATTCTATACTCATGTGATCAGCTCCTTCTTTCTAGTTATTATGCCGGGTTGTTTAATTACGGACCTTTCTTTTAACCCTATTAATGTTGTAGCGATACTAAAAGAATTATTAAGACCAGTTCTGGAATCAGTCGGTCTATCAGCATTAAGAAATTGGCTTAAATAGAGTCTCAGGTGATCATCGGTAATTAATTTTGTAGATTGTTTATCGCCAGTTTTGATATTTATCTGACTTGTAAAGCGATCTACTCCATTCATAACAGTGTCGAAGATTATATTGCATGAACTGTCGTCATATTTTAATGACAATCTACGAACCATAGCTGGATTGTCAGCAAAATCTTTCTCAGAACTATCACGTCTGAAATCTCCGATGTATGAGACCAGACTAATTACAGTTTTTTCATAAGTTAACATAATTTCAAAACCCTGATTGTCATGTCTATCAGCTGCGATATAGAGATCTGGCTGAACTGTCTGCAATAACTTTAAGTCAAAGCCAAGTTCTTGGAATATAGCTAATAGGTGAGGAGCCTCTAGTCCGAATGACTCAAGGCTATGGTCATAAAATCGGCCATTATCATTATCGAACAAACGATTTTTTGAAAGTTCGATACGTATTTGTTTAGGAGGGTGTTCATTTTGCTTAAGGTAATCTTTAGCTAATGCCAAAGCTTTCGAAAAATAGTAGGTTTCATTAACATTAATCAGATCGTTAATCCTGTACTTACTAAAAGAATTTATCAATAAGTTAAGTTCATCGAGTTCAACACTCGATGAGACTATAGGTTTTTCTATAAGGATTGCACGTGGTAGATTATAGGAAGAGTTAATTGCCCATTCTAAGGCTTTGACATGAGTATCGGCTGGTGTAGAAATGTCAAAGATGAAATCGTCACCCATAAATGTATTAGCCTTGTATGGCTTCACTCCAGCCGCCAGAATGTCTGACAACAACAATGGATTACAGTCATAAACATAAACCTCCGTCCCTAATGAGGACCATATTGAGGCTTTAATTCTGCCTATTTTGCCGAAGCCAACTATAACTACATTCACAGCGATACTCCTTTCAGGAACATCTGAATTAGTGTTATACTAACATATTATGTATTATTCTGCACTAATTGGCAACCCTACCACTCACAGTGTTTCTCCTTTAATGTATGAAGAGTTTGCAAAAACAGTTTTACGTGGTAGCGAATACAAACATCTAAAGATTGATGTCAGCGTTGATGAGTTGGATAATGCACTGCTAGCGTTCAAGACTCTTAAGTTTATTGGCGTTAACGTTACCTTACCTCATAAAATGGCTGTAATGAACTTTATCGATGAAATTGACCCAATAGCCACCGCTGTGGGAGCTGTGAATACAATTACACTTACCAGTAAAACGATTGGCCATAACACAGACTGGAAAGGCATATATATTCCAGTTCAAAAGTACATAGCCCATAAATCTCTCAATTTAAATAAAGCGACAATATTAGGCAGTGGTGGTGCCGCCAGGGCCGCTATATATGCCTGCCGTGAACTAAATATTAAACAAATAAACGTTGTTTATCGTGAAGATGCAAATGATAAACAGCTAGCCGATTTAAAACATAATGCTAAACGCCACAATATTGAACTATTCACCTATGCCCAGGTCGGTAGACTAATAAATGATGCACAACTAGTTATTAATGGGACATCAGCGGGTATGGTGGGTAATGAGTTAACTCCTTTTGAGCTCACTGAACTAGAGAATATTGACCTTACTGGCAAGATCTTCTTGGATGCCGTATTTAATCCAATAAATACACCCTTGTTAAAGTATTTTAAGGAACGAAATACATATACTATTGATGGTCTATGGATGATGATATATCAAGGTGTTTACGCACTATCTCTCTGGCTAGGATATAGTATTGATATCTCAGATGAAAGGTTAATAGAAATTCATAAATTACTCGAGAAAGAACTATTACATGTATAAACTCGGTATCAATTTTGATGAGATTTCGGATAAATTGGATGACTCAATAAAACTAATGCATGAATTAGATATAAGATACGGCGAGTTGCGAACAATTAATTCCAAGAACTTTGTTTTCTGGTCGGATAAAGAAGTGGCTAATTTTAAGAAAATAACCAGTAAAGCTGGAATTAATCTAGTTGCCGCTGCTACTCCATTGTTTAAATGGTATAAGACCGACCAAGACCCAGATATAGAACATGACAACTTTGGTTTTGATCCAAGGCTTAAAATGGATAAAAAACTCGAGCTAATGGAACGCACTATGGTGATTGCGAGTATGCTTGGTATTACTCGTTTGCGTATTTTTTCTGGTCTAGGAAAGCCAGGTCCAAACGCTGGCCTAGATTTCGCTAATGATGTATTGCTAAATAAGGCATTACTGTTAGCTGATCAATATAAAATAGATCTATACCTCGAAAATGAGCCAGTTTGCCAAGTTAACAACAAAAAGGATATTGTCCAATTATTTAATGCTTGTAATAATCCACGTCTTAAGTTTTGGCTAGATATTGCCAATCTTATTGAAGTTGGTGATGAAATTGACCGAGAATTTCTTGACAAGATTCATGACCGAATTGGATACATTCATATTAAAGACTATCTATTGATTGATGGAATAAAACATTACGTTCCTGTTGGTCAAGGCAAAATTGATTACCGAAAAATTATAATGCTGTTACATCAAACCTGTTCAGATGACCTTAATATTTCGATTGAGACACATGCTCCACCAGATAAAAAAATTGACTATTCTCGCATATCAATTCATAATATATCACTGATATTAAAGGAGTTTCAATTATGATATCAGTTGAAGAAGTTCCAAATATGCCACATATTAATGAGGGGAATGATGTTGGTGAGATAATTGTTGATGTAATTCGCAAAAATAATATCAAAATCATTCAGGATGATGTATTATGCGTAGCTTCAAAAGTTATTTCTATAGCCGAAAATAATATTGTAAATCTTAACGACATTGAACCGAGTCCGTTGGCTATGTCAATTCATAAAGATTTACAGCGGAAAGACCCTCGAGTTATACAGTTAATTATAGATGCTAGTGGTGATCCAAGTGGTAGCCGTTTGGATTTAGACACTAATCATATTAGTGCTTGGCTACCTAATGGCATGAGGCTTACAAGTGCTGGAATCGATAAGCTTAATAAAGATAATGTTGCTTTAATACCTAAAAATGCCGATCAAAGTGCTCATAAGATAGCAAAAATAGTCATGAATAAGTTGGGTGTGCGCATTGGAGTATTAATTACTGATAGTGATGGACGTGTTGAAAAATCAGCATCTACACAAATTGCTATAGGCCTACATGGTGTCCCAGCACTGCGTATTTCTGAATCAACTGATAGTGATGGAAAAGTAAGTCGCTCAGAAGAATCATATTGCGACTTATTAGCAGCTTCAGCCGCATTAATCATGGGTCAACGTGGCACTAACAAGCCCGTTGTCAAGATAAGTGGCCTAGATTATGAATATGATACTAATAGCAAAATTATTGACTCACTCAGTCGTGTACCAGATAATTACATTCCTATGCCACATCTAGATACCGAATCTTAATCGGTCAAATGGTGCTTAGATTTTAGCTTTGCTATTTGTTGAGCAAGTATAGAATGTTCACGCTTTGAGAAATTATCATTATGTTGACGTTTTAAGACGTCAATATTTGGCAGTACAAATATTTCGCCTAACTGAGATAATGACAACATTAAATCCCAATCCTCAACAGGGCCAAGATCGGAGTATCCACCAACTTTAATAATGTCATCACGGCGTGTGAAAAGTGTACTATGAATAACTCTATTAAAGCTCTGCATCTCCATATTAACTGGTCTTTGAAATGATGCCACGGGCTCAATAAAATCGCGTATCCAATTCGCAGTATTATCTATGCTTCCATCTTTATTGTCCCAAATAGTCAAAGCAAGCGAACCAATAGCGGAGACCGAATCTCTCTTTTTGTCTGACATGAATGCTACTTGCCTCTCAAGCCTATTAGGTAAAGCAATATCGTCAGCGTCGAGTCGAGCAACGAAAGTACCCTCTGAGTCATCCAACATTTGATTACATAAGTCTATATAATGGCCATGTTTTTTAAATGGTCTGCATACTTTTATGCGTTGATCAACATTAGCCCAAAATTGAAGTCTTTCATAGCTCTTATCATCCGAACCATCATCGTATGCCAATAGTTCCCAGTCGGAAAAACTTTGAGCTAATACACTCAAAATACTAGCATCTAAAAAATTTGCAGAATTATAAGACGGTAACTGAACACTTACTAATGGTTTGACTTCACCCATTGCATTGTCTCCTTGATTGTTTACATTTTACACATCAAATATCATTAATTCAATTCAAAGATGATAATGATTCTAATTATACATAGGGGATTAGTTAAGTAGGTAAAGGACTATTCTCCAAAGCAGTTGACACAGGCACGAATCCCCCATCCCCTGCCAGATCCGACAGTGGAATTTCAGACCCATATTCCTTATACATTTAATTTATTCTCTTTGACGAATAGTTTCGTATTAGATCTTTTACATACTCAAAGCGGCTGACGATTGTTAGTCGTTATCGCTATGGCAGTGATATACTCAACAGATTATGATTGGTACATTGCAGTCGCTAACACTTTCAGTTAAAAATGCCTGTCGTAAATATCCATATATATCAACGGCAATTTTGTTTGGTTCGGTGTTTATTTTTATTTCGTTTTGTTTGGGTTGGTATAGTCTCCGAGTTATCCCGAGTAACCACGCAAATTTAGCGAATTATCCATTGGAACTACATAACCCGTTCAATATTCTAGCAAAGTGGGACAGTCGCTTTTACCTAAGCATTGCCCGATTTGGCTACTTGGAACAAACACATACAGCCTTTTTTCCGCTATATCCGTTGACTATTAGAGCTGTAACTCTGCTAGGTTTTAGCCCGTTAACATCAGCGGTATTATTGAGCTGGGGTTGTTTAATAGGTGCATACTACTTCTATCTAAAGACTACAAGCTTACTATTTAAAAATAAAGCCTTACCTCTCCTTCAAAACATACTTTTATTTGCATTATACCCTGCTAGTGTCTTCCTTCTGGCGGTTTATACTGAAAGCTTATTTGCTTTACTGAGTCTTGGATCTATATATTTTGTCCTAAGAAAACGTTATTACCTGGCTGCGACTTTGGCTGCATTGACATGCACGACGCGTTTAAATGGTCTTTTTGTGCTCGCGCTACTCGCCATAATGATGTACGAGCATAAAGAACCTATACGCAAAATAATTGTTTTCTCGGCAGTCTCAATCATCCCACTTTTGTGCTATATGGGTTATCTGTGGCAGAGTTTTGGTAGTCCAGTGCAGTTTTTGATTGCCGAAAAGTCGTGGGGTCGGTTTGGTGGCTCATACATTAGTACGCTCGGGTCATCAATCACTATATTTAGTGCCATCGGATTCATTTTGTTGGTCTTAACATTGATATATTGGGTCCGCCGACATCGTTGGAGCTTCTCAATCTATACGTTCTTGTATATTTTAACTCCAATTGCGAGTGGAAATTTCGATGGACTAAGCCGTTATATATTCATGGTCTTCCCCCTGCACTGGATGGTTCTCGCTATAATCAAAAGTCGGCCATATCTTGCGATGCCAATCATTGCGACATATAGCATCCTGTGGTCATATTTCTTGATACAGTTTGTGGGTGGATACACAGGGGGCTAAGAAGACAAGCAACCTGTGGAGTCTTTTGGTTCTAGACCGACCTGCCCAGCCATATAGATTCGAACTTTAGTTAATAAAGTACCAGCGTTTACAAATAATGCTATACTAAACATAAGTACATTTAAAGGGAGAGAAAGAGACATGAAAAAAAAGTTTAGTTTACTTGCTTCATTAAGCTGGGTATTAACATCGATGGCTATAGTATTAACGCCGGCCATAGCTAGTGCTTTTACGCCGTCTATTCATGAGTTCACTGTACCAGCCGGTTCTGGCTCTCAGCCATTCCATATCACAACTGGCCCCGATGGTAACCTGTGGTTTACCGAACAAACAGGCAATAATATAGGTAAAATTACGCCTACCGGCACGGTTACTGAATATCCTGTGCCAACTTATAACTCTCAACCAGGTAGCATCACTGCGGGTCCCGATGGTAATCTGTGGTTTACGGAGTTCAGTGGCAACCACATTGGGAAAATCACCACCAGCGGTGCAGTTACAGAGTATGCAGCAGAATTACCCGGAACCGAGTATGGAGGCATCACTACGGGCCCCGATGGTAATCTGTGGTTTACGGAGATCAACTCTAACAAGATTGGTAAAATGACCCCTACTGGGACCTTTACATCATATATAGTACCTTCTTTTAGCGGTGGACAATATATCGTAACCGGACCAGATGGTAACCTGTGGTTTACCGAGCAAAGTGCTGATAAAATTGGGAAAATCACCACCAGCGGTGCAGTTACAGAGTATGTGGCACCTGGCACTACACCCGAACCACAAGACATTGTAACCGGACCCGATGGTAACCTGTGGTACACAGAGTTCAGTGGCAACCACATTACAAAAGTTACAACCAGTGGTACCTTCACCCAGTACCTGGTACCTACTGCCAACGCCGTACCATGGGGGATTACAGTGGGTTCAGACAATATGCTATGGTTCGCCGAGCAAGCAACAAACAAGATTGGTCGGATATCTACCAGCGGCACCATTTCGGAATACACTGTGCCAACAGCCAACAGTTTTCCGGGCGGTATAACTAAAGGTCCTGACGGAAATATATGGTTTACTGAGGTTAATAAAGGTCAGATAGGCCAACTGCTTATGCCTAATAAGCCAGTGTTGCCAGGCACCAAGACCGCTGCTGTAGTGAGCGGTAAGAGTACAGTCATAGATGTCACGACCGGTGTAGGTGGTAATCCTGATCCAGCCACCGTAACGATTGTTAGCGGGCCATCACACGGCACAGCCGTAGACCCGCCTGGCACCATTACCTATACACCGAATGCTGGCTATACTGGACCAGATTCATTGACTTACCAAGTGTGTTCACTTGACGACAGCGGCATATGTGCCCAGGGCGTACTAGACCTTAACATAACGACTACTGTCATCGTGCCTGCTACCGGCTTTGGAGTATTCAGCAACCCTTTCGGAAAAGTGCTACTAGGCAGTCTCGCCCTCGCCGGCAGCCTGTTTGTTGCTGCAATAGCCAGCCGCAAGTACTCAAAGATACGATAATCCTGATGACAAAAACAAATGGAAAGACTACAAGGTTTTAGATCGGCCTGCTCAGCCATTATTAATTCCTAAGGTGACCGACCAAGGTCCTTCAATCTTTTATTTAGAGATCAATTAATTAAAATAGGCTCATTTTCGTGCTTATTTATACAGACATGAATAATCAAAGAACAGAATGGGTTAGTTTAAATCCCTATTCACTTTTAATTCGTAGAATATGTTGGTATCACATAACTATAGGCAATAAAATTATTATTTTTATGAATAACCATGTACAGTATTAGTAACAAGGGAAGTATATGAAAATTGGTAATTACATACATAAGAATTTGATGGAAATTAAAGTTATATCTATTATTGTGTCTGTTGCTTGTAACTATAAATCTGAGTTTGTTGGTCTATGAAACATTTAGATTATAAATTTTCCGTCATTTCCCTAACTCTTAGCATCATTACAATATGTTCGTCATTCACTGTACCTACATACGCACTTGGTGACAACCCTTGGGTTACCACCAGTGCCGGAAGTAATTCTTGGCATAGCCTAGCCGCTTCATCGGATGGTAGCCACTTAGCAGCTACAGGAGATAATAATAGTGATGTATATACATCTAATGACTATGGGGTAACATGGCAAGTTCATATTACCGGAGTACCAAATTATTGGCTTTCAAATATTGCGTCTTCATCGGATGGAAGTCATCTTGTAGTTGGCAACTGGTACGGAGACATTTATACGTCTAGTGATTATGGAGTCACCTGGACAGACCAAATTAATTCCGGGGTGCGACAATGGTCAACAATTAGCTCTTCGTCGAGCGGTCAGTACCTAGTCGCTGCTACTAAATACGGAATAGCACGAGATATCATTATATCAAACGACTATGGCGTAACTTGGGCATCGCTGACAAATGCTGGAAACCATTTTTGGTCTTCACTAGCCATATCAGCGAATGGGAAAGATATTATTGCAGGTACTGCAGGTAACCCTGATAATTTATTCACTTCAAATGACTATGGCGTAACCTGGACAACCCAAACAAGTTTAGGTCAACAGATATGGTCTACGGTGACTATATCTTCAGACGGAAAAGCCATGTTAGCAGCTTCAGGTGGCACTATATATATGTCTATGGATTCTGGTGCCACTTGGCTGAACCTAAATCTCCCCGGAAATCACCCATGGAAAAATATTGGAATATCCTCAGACTACAAATATATTGTTGCAGCACCCAGTAATTACTCAAACGGAGATGATATTTTTATTTCAAGCGATAGTGGCGCTACCTGGATAGATCAAACTGATGCTGGATCTGGTGATTGGTTTAGCGTAACTATATCATCAGATGGAAGTAGAATTTTTGCAGCCGATAATGGGACTAATACAGGTTCTTTTCCTGATTATACACATAATCCCGGATACATCTGGTCAGCTTACAACCCTAGTGCAATCGCTAAGTCTGTTGCGTCAACGACGCCCAACACAGCAACACTACCCAACACGACAACACTACCCAACACTTCTAGTGCTAAGATAAATGCCCCTATTACGGGATTCGGCTCAACCAAATCAGATTCATCTATGGAGATATATTTAAGTATAGTTGGACTGACATTAATTATTGGCGCTGTAGGTTATAGGAAATACTTTAAAATTTTTAATTAACCTATTGGCTCAAGAAAATTCCTTTCGTGTAGAGTAAATGTCCTCTGAAAAACTAATATAGAACAACCAACCCTTATGGAAACGATAAATTTATTATTTGAACTCATAAAAAATCTAATCAAATAATGTCTAATCTAGCTATTGAATATTTTAAATTTTATTCCTAGCATTTAGCTGTACTATAGACGTCTGGACCACCAGCAGGTCTTGACCTCTTGAGTTCGTAGAAACTTTTATCAGTAGCTAACATTGATAGACCATCCCAAAGACGAAGCGATTCTTCTTTATCTGGAAGATCTTGAAGAACTGGACCAAAATATCCCGCTTTGCTCCCATCCTTAAGTTCAAAGACGATTGTTGGCACACCAATATCCTTACCAGCAACTGAGATTGCTTCATTCATGCTGGCCTCCAGTTTTTTATCTAGCTTTTGATCATCTGCAAACTTTAATAAATCAGCTGGTAGTTTTTTTCTATCCAGTATTTTTTTAATCATTGCGTCATCGTAGTCGAGTCCAACTACAAAATGCTGAATTCCAAATTCAGTATATAAATTAAGTAATGAAGCTTTTTCCTTTTCAGCAGCTAACATTACTCGGAGTACACGATGTGCACTACGAGAACTAGCGGCATATTTACTATCAGAATTATTATGAAGCGTGTCATTCTTGATAGCTAGCGAAAAAGGCTTCCAAGTAATATTAATATCCCTGTCGTTACTGACCATGCATAACCAGCGACTTGTAACCCAACAAAAAGGGCAACTAGGATCAAAATAAAAATCTACATTCATATTTAATAGTTTAGACTAAATGTGAGATTTATAAAATAATAATTACAATTCTTTCAGTTATTTGCCAAATAAATAGTTTTTAATGTTTTTTAGGCTTAACTTCGTTTCGTCCAAGATTCTTTTTTGTCTCTACAAAAAGTACGTGCTTTCTAAGCTTAGGACTATACTTTCTAAGTTCTAATTTATCTGGAGTATTCATAGTATTTTTAGTGGTATAGTAAATACGCTCTTTTGATTCAGCGCTTACCATACCTATAATTTTTCGTTTATCACCTTTTTTAGCCATATTCGAACTATTTTAACAGATAGAGATAATATTGTAAACAACTTAATACTTATATTTGATTTATCTAAACTTGTTTTTGGTTAGTTTATATGGTATAATAATGTTTTATTTAAGGAACAATATGGAAAATTACGATTTATATTATGATAATGACTTGAACACAAGAACAAATATGGATAATAATTATAATTATTATAATGATGTTGCAACTGATTCAAGAATTTTATGTAATCCAGAAATAGCAGATTATATTGAAACTGGTGAAATACTACCAGATAATCTAGATGAATTCGAAGTGAGAAGGACTTTATCTATACTTGCTGGTTCAGAATTATCGGACGAACAAATTGATAGGTTTATAGGGCTTAATTCCCTATTATCTAAGGAATATCTTGATATACGTGATGAATTAATTACACCTAGGTTTATTTTTGATGACCAAAAGGCAGCTAATTACGTCAATAGAGATTTAGCAGCATGTAAGGATGTTAAGACTAAAGTATTCTTTTTATCAAAAAATGAAAAGAAAACCACAGTTGCAAAAAATATTTGTCGAACATGCCCAGAAATAGAGAATTGTCTTAAAACAGCTCTGGAGAATAATGAGGATGGAATTTGGGGCGGAACAACTTTAAGCGAAAGAAATGAAATTAAAAATAATTTTAGTGTTTCTGCTTAGTCATTATTCAGGTCATCTATTAGTAAGAAAAATTAGTCTTTTTGATCCAGTCAGTATCAACATGTAATTGACCCTTAGAATCTGTAGCAACGACTACAATTGGAGCTGGAATTCTATTGCCTGTTGTTGACTGAAAACTTGTTGATCCTGTCCAGCCTTGGAAATTCTTCAGATTATTATATGCACTTATTAAGTCATTAGTCTTAAAACCACCAACAGAATTAGCTGCCTGTGCTATTACATTCACAGAATCATAGGCATATGGTGACCATGTTCCTGGTGATGTACCGAATTCTTTATAGAATCTATTTATAAATGCTGATGAACCTGGAAAATCTGAAGGTGCAGGTACTCCTATTAATGGACAGTTCTGTGCAGCAGCAATTCCGGCTACGCTAACATATCCACTATCATAGGCACCAAAATCAGCTAGACATTTGGATGAAGTTCCTGAGCTATGAATCTCTTTAGCAATTAAGCCAGCTTCCGGGTAATAAGTTACAAGGTATATCAAATCTGGTTTACTAGACTCAGCTTGATCGACATTACTTTGGTAAGAACTAGCTCCAGGACTTATCGCCTGATAGTCAGTAACATTAATACCAATCTTATTGAAGTTGCCTTTCATGGTCTCTGCAGCATTTAGGGTATATGTAGTTGATGAATCATATATGATCGAAACAGTTTTAGCATTAATCCAATTAGATACTGCTTTTGTAGCGACTGGAGCTATTTGAGATGTCATTGGTTGTAATGTATAACCAAATCCGGCTGTAGTATCTGCTGAAGTGAATCTTAGAGGGACAATTCCAGCAGCTTTATATAGTGGTAAGGTTTTTACACCAACACCAGAATTATATGGGCCTACAATTGAGTCTATACCTGTTGCAATAGCTGCTTTAGCCGCTTTTACGCCTATTACAGGGTCTGCAGCGTCATCTATGGGTACAATTACTACTTTTCTATTAAGTATTCCACCTGCATCGTTTAAATCCTTGGCTGCTAAATTAGCGCCGTTTAGCATTCCTTGACCAACTGCACTTTGAGATCCGCTCAAAGGCGCTTCAAGTCCAATCCTCACTGGTTTGTTATTTGATGGGTTTCTTTGGGAGTAAAGCCAAATAAATAGAACAATACAAATCAATGATATAACTAGCAAAATAGTTTTCGGTGTAACAAATTTATTACTTTTCAAGTTCATCTCTATACCCCTTATTAATTAAGCGAAGTATACTAGATAATTTACAATATTACAATATTAAGTATTAATTATCTTAAACTAATAGATTACTTATGGAGCCGAAGTCGGGGATTGAACCCGAGACCCCGTCATTACCATTGACGTGCTCTACCACTGAGCTACTTCGGCAGTTGCCCTACTATTATATATTGATGCTTTT
>CAITDW010000126.1 GCA_903891235.1 uncultured Candidatus Saccharibacteria bacterium | reverse complement strand
CGCGATTTTCTATAACATGACGCTGATCGCGTTCTGCGTATAGACTATCTAATTCTTCTAGTAAACTTCGTGTTTTCTTTTGCATTTTGTGCCAGAACCTTTAGAGTATTTATTGGTTTAATCTGGTTTAATCTTTTAACATTTATTAAAAATATTTTTGAATCTCGGGCATCCCCATTTGTAATTCTTCAGGAAAAGTAGTTATTTCTTGATTAATAAAAGTTTCTAAATGATTTTGCACCAAAAGATCACGATTTTTAAATAATCTATTTTTGTGCAGCAATCTTAGTTCTGCAGCTTGATTTATATTCGAAAGTAAATCTAAGTTAAACAAAAATGCATAATAACACCGTTCTATTAGCGTGTGATAATTTTGATAACTATGATCAATGATATCATCAAATATATCAAATCCTATTCGTTTCCATTCAGCAGCTTGATTATAACCTCCTATCCAGATTGGAAAAGTTAACCCTAATACAGAATATAGTGTCTTTTCGGTAAACACTGAAGAACGTTCATATGCTACTGTTTCTGTTATTAACGAAATAGCAGAACTTAAAAAAAGTTTTTGCATAATATTTTGCCATGACCATTCAACTCCTCCAAAATTTTGTACTCCGAAATTGTTTGTAGAAGTATCCAAAAATTCAATAAATTTTTTTGGTAATCGAATTTGTGATAATATAAATGTTTTTGTATCTTTATTCAATGGAGAGTCTTTACCTAAAAGATCCAGTTCATATATTATTTTACTCATATCAAATTGTTGATCAACCGCCGACCAGGTATAATCAAAATTATACAAATTAAACCATTCGACAAATTTTATGCATAAAAATCTGTTAATCTGTTTTTTATTAATCATAAAATTAAAACAATTTAATGTGTTAATATTATTATCAAATTCTGTATTTTTGATTATGTTTTTTGATATAGAATTAATGTACAAAGGCAAACCATAAAATTTTGCATTATTAAAATTAATTTTTGATTTGGTAATGTGATCACTTATAATATATTTAGGCATACCGTTTTTAAATATAAGATCAATGTCAGACTGATCAAAAACATCATATATGTGCAAGATATCATTGTTGGTTAATTGATCAATATCAGCCCTGTAGTTTTTATAATGAAAGGTCGAAATTACATGCATTTTTAATTACACATTATTTTTAATTTGTCCTAATAGTTGTTTAAGTTTGGCACTATTTACATCGGCGGTTACTTTGTTAACTTCTTCAGTGTCGTGACTGTCAGGGCTAACTATCCGACTCTGTGTTTTAATGCTATCATATATGCTAGGTTTTTTAATAAATCCGTTGGAAGATTCATCTGCAGATTCTCCCGAGTCTGTAATACGCATAGTTTCAATATTGTATTCTAAATCAATCTTTTGTCCTACGCCAGTGCTACTACGCGATTTCATACATTGTATTTGATACCGTCCACGTTCTTTCATTGCACGACTTGTAAAGATACCAAATACGTTGTCGGCGGTGTTAATCTTAGATATACCGCCTGAAATATGACTGTGATCAAATTCTACTTCTTCAACTGCTGATCGATTCAACTGACTTGCAGTTACAAACAACACATTAAGTTCTTTAGCCAAGTTGCGTAATTCTTCTGACACGTACTTGTCTTTAACAAACAAATCATTAGGACTAACTTTTGCGCTGACT
>CAITDW010000125.1 GCA_903891235.1 uncultured Candidatus Saccharibacteria bacterium | reverse complement strand
TAGTCCCTAAATAAAATTGAATGATGTTGTTTGCTTATTTAAGCGGTTGCCCTTTATTAAGTGGAAATCAATTAAGGGATATGCAGGCAAATATCTTATTTCAAATATGGGAAGAGTGTTTCCTTTTAAATTAAACTCTATAATGGAGAACCAAGAAAAAGATAAAGGATATATAATAATAGATTTAAGAAAAGGAGGTAAATCAAGAGAGTTTAAAGTACATAGGCTTGTTGGGCTTCACTTTATACCCAACCCCGAAAATAAACCTGAAATAAACCACATAAAAGGTATTAAATCAGATAACCGTTGGAATCAACTTGAATGGTGTACTACATACGAAAATAACGAACACGCTCGTATAATGGGATTAAAGAAACACCCATTCCCTAAAAGAACATTAATTTTAGCCATTAAGAGAAATGATAATACACCTGTTGCTATATATGACATAGAAGGTAATTACATTAAATCATTCGCATCCATGAGTGGTTGTGCAGACGAACTAAATAGAAACGTATGCTCTGTATCGGATGCTGTAAATTTAAAACAAAAGTGTGCAGGTTATTACATAATAAAAGACGACAACTTTATTCAAGATGAAATTTATATTTGGAAGTATGTATAGACGAATTGGTTATTACCGCCCATAAACACGCCACTGCATAAGACAACCGAATATTGATTATTTTCACCGTCTGCCCTCGATTTTAAAAACCTTTTTGAGTTTTAAATCTGAATTGAGATTTATGGAGGGCCGGATGGATTGAACTGTTATTGTCTTATTAAGAATGAATCTAAATTACACAACAATACAACTTTGGCACGATTTTATTTTTATTAATTACTGCCAAGATGTCATGTATTACTATTGTACTAAATTAATCTACTTATTTAATCATTGGTCGAAACTATTTGTAATTAGTCGAAGTAAATAAGTGTTTAGGCTAATTTATCAAATTTGTATTGTTTTATTAAATACATTTGTCGAGCCAATTAACTCTAATGTGTTGGCGATACAATGAACACAATCCTAATTTATTCAACAGATGCGAACCTAATGTACAACAGTTACAAATTGATTGCAGTATGTAGCACAAAACAAAAGGCTATCGAATTATTAACACCTCATTTAGAGAAGGAAGCTATTGAGAACTTCAAAGAGGATGGTTATAATAATAGCAATCGAATGTTATCAGATTTAATCTATTCGCTTAACTCAATCAATCAAACTCAATCTCTTGAGAAAAATTTTGTATTTGAAACTATTGAGAATAATAAAATATCATTCTAATATGAATCGCGAAACAATAGAACTAGTAATTTGTTCCGGAATAGGTGCAATGCTATCAATTTACACATTAATAATAATAACTAATTTTTGAAAAAATGAAATTAACAGGAAATCAAAACAAATGGAGAAACAACCTAGTTGATAGTATCAAAATCTATGAGCAAAGATTTAATACATTACCTAGAGAAACATTCTTTCAATTACACACTAAGGAGTTTTTATTAGCTAGTC
>CAITDW010000124.1 GCA_903891235.1 uncultured Candidatus Saccharibacteria bacterium | reverse complement strand
CTAATATTACTTCTGAAGCAGGTAACAATATATCAACTTATTCATGGACCAAAAATCATATAGACTACTTTCTCTATGCTGGTAATCTCAGCCAAGACAGTATCAATAATTTATACTACTCGACTTAACGAAACAATACTAAAAATAAACAAGCCTATTTACTCTTTGCTTATAGACTAAGTTTTCTCTACAATAGAATCTAATGGCTAACACTAGAACTAGATTCGCTCCAAGTCCTACTGGATTTATGCACGTTGGCGGTGTCAGAACCGCTCTATTTGCATGGCTAATAGCAAAGCACAGTAATGGTCAATTCATACTTAGAATCGAAGACACGGATAAAGTTAGGGAAGTAGAAGGTTCTGAAGATCATATTATGAAGTCTCTGGAGTTCCTCAACCTAAAATGGGATGAAGGACCAGATATTGGTGGTCCATGCATGCTATACAGACAGTCTGAAAGACTTGATCTATATAAAGAATGGGCAGAAAAATTAGTTCAATCAGGAAGAGCTTACACTGATCCATACAAAAAAGAAGAACTTGAAGAACTAAGAGAATTAGCTAAAAAAAATAAGAAGCCTTTTCTCTTTAGAGATCATCGTCCAGAAGCTATGCCAATGTGGGATGGTAAAAAAACCTTAAGATTCAAATCCAATCCAAAAAGCTATACCTGGAAAGATGAAGTGCTAGGCAAACTATCCACCGGACCAGAAGTAATTGATGACTTTATTATTATGAAGAGTGATGGTTATCCAACCTATAACTTTGCACATATAGTCGATGACTATCTTATGAAGATTACTCACATAGTCCGTTCTCAGGAGTTTATTTCAAGCACTCCAAAGTTTCTTAATCTCTATGAAGCGCTTGAAATAGAACATCCGTTATTTGTAACACTACCTCCTGTAATGGGTCCTGACGGCAAAAAGAAATTATCTAAACGAGATGGTGCTAAAGGCATTCTAGATTACGGCAGGGAAGGCTACATGCCTGAGGCTCTGATAAACTTCTTGGCAACTCTTGGCTGGAACGATGGATCAACCAAGGAAATATTCAATATAAATGAGCTAATCGCTTCATTTGACATACAAAGAATTAACAGGGCAGGGGCAAAATTTGATGAACAAAGACTGATGTGGCTCAATGGTCACTATATAAGGGAGCTAAGTCTAGATGATTTATTCGAAAAAGTTCAAGATTATTGGCCACAATCTGCCACAAGCTTTGAAAATGATTACAAGAAGAAGGTTTTAGGCCTTGTCCAAGAAAGACTGAAGTATTTCACAGAATTACCACAACTAACGAATTTTTTCTTCGAAGAATTACCAACAGATAAAACCCTAATAGAAAACAACAAGTTCCTAAAAGATTACCAAAAAGATGAGCTTATTAATCTACTAGGACAAGTAAAATTATCCTTAGAATCGAGTGATTTCAGCGTAGAAGATTTAACCACTAGACTAAACCAATTATTAGAAACAACCAACAAGAAACCAGGTGAACTATTTAGCCTAATTAGAATTGTCACTACCTGGGCACCAGCCAGTCCGGCGCTAGCAGACTCACTAGCGGTATTCGGCAAAGATAAAACCTTACATAAACTATCTAAAGCTATTACAGACCTTTAGAAGATTAAAATCCAACTTTCTTATATCTTTTCTTGACTACGACTACAGGTTGCCGGCTTTAGTCAATCAAGGTAAAAAATAGTAAATCATGTTTTTATAGGCGTATTTTATAAGTTTATCTGTTTATTTTTCTAGGATTATTAATTTCTAATATTTTGGTTATGCCTTAAAACTAATATAATATGTATATATGGATATGGATATTAAAAAAACAAACAAAAATAAAGGCACCGTAAAAATAAAAGTTAATAATTTCAACGATAGGATCAACTCAGTTAAGCCAACTGCATCACCCCAAAAAGTAGAGACCCCAAAGCAAGCTGATGTCGATTTAGAAATAGATAACTGGGAAAATGAAGAAACAGCCTTCAAGACACCTGAACAGGCGAGTGCTGAAGATAACATCATCGGAGAACAAGACTTAGACATGACACTAGATAACAAAAAAGACAAGAAGCGAAAGAAACGAAATCCCATTACTTGGTTTAAATTATTATCAAAAAAGAAAAAGATTATTATATCAGTCATAGCAGCCCTTGTATTAATGCTTATAGCTGCTGCTCTATATTTCTTAGTCTTTAATCATGGAAAAAATACTATATCAATAATTACTCCCAAAAAAGCTACTGTCAAAAAAGTAGTAGTTCCAACTACTGTTCCATCAACCCTAACTGGATTACAAGTTAGTCCTGACGTTAATAAAAGACAAGTGACAGCCGTTATGATAGAAAATAGCTTAGATGCTCGTCCTCAATCTGGACTCGACCAAGCAGGAGTTGTTTTTGAAGCTATCGCTGAAGGTGGAGTAACTAGATTTATGGCAATATTTCAAGATACTCAGCCAACTTATATTGGGCCTGTCAGAAGCGCTAGACCATATTATGTTTCCTGGCTTCTGGGTTTTGATGCAGCTTACGCACATGTTGGAGGTAGTCAGGATGCGCTAGCTGATATTTCTACATGGGGTGTTAAAGATTTAAATCAATTCGCAAATAGTGGTCCTTATCAAAGAATTAGCTCTCGCTATGCGCCTCATAATGTATATACCAGTATCCCAGCTCTGAATACCCTAGAAAGTTCTAAAGGATACACATCATCAACCTACACCGGTTTTGACAGGAAGAAAGACACTCCTTCAAAAACTCCAACAGCTAGCACAATTAATCTATCTCTTTCTGGACCTTACTATAATCCTAGTTTTGCTTATGACCCAAGTTCGAATAGCTATACTAGAAGTGAAAATGGTAACGTTCATACCGAGTTAGACTCATCGGGTAAATCAGCAACCATTACACCTAAGGTTGTTATTGGTATGGTTACACCTCTTGGTCAAGGTGCTCTTGATGCAACAGGAGCCTATTATTCTAACTATACGACTATCGGTAGTGGCAATGCTTACATATTCCAAGATGGTATAGTCACTAAAGCAACCTGGACAAAAAATTCTAATACCGATCAAATTAAATTTACCGATACTACTGGCAAATTGGTCAAACTAAATGCAGGTCAAACTTGGATTACTGCTGTTAGTACTGATAGTGCCGTAACCTATAAATAAGATGATTAGCTTTATTAAAACGACCGATCCAGGGCTTGGCGAAATTGATCTCATAAAAGAGATCAACACCAAAATATCGACCAACAATAAGGTTCTCTGGATTTTATCTGGAGGCTCTAATATTGCTATTGAAACGACTATTATGTCGAATATCAACCAGGAATATGCACATAACTTAAAGATTATCTTGGGCGATGAAAGATATGGCCTAAAGAATCACAAGGACTCTAATGAAAAACAGCTAGAAGATCAAGGTTTTGCAACTGGTAATGCTGAGTTTTTTCCGATATTAATAGAAAAATCAGTTGACGAAACAGTTTCAAATTTTAGCATTAATATAGATAAGTTAACAACTTGGGCAGATTATATTATTGGTCAACTTGGTATTGGCGATGATGGTCATACATCCGGAGTCCTTCCAAACTCATCAGGAGTTGATGATCCTCATAATGTTGTTTCATATAGAGGGCCAGATTTTCATAGGATTACCATGACACTGCACTCAATTGAGAGAATTAATCAGGTCTACGTATTTTCCTTTGGCAAGAGTAAACATAATGCTCTTTTAAAATTAAAAGATAAGGCAGACAACAAAAACAATCTACCAAGTTTAGTTTTTTATAAAATTCCTTATGTTTATGTATATAATGATTACATAGGAGACAAACAGTGAAGATAGCAATATCAGGTTTAGGGAAAATGGGAATTCAGATGGCTAAGATGCTATCAGATGCTAATTATGAGGTAATTTGTCACGATATAGATTGGAATCAGTGCAAGAAAGCAGCCCTAGAAGGATTGACAGCCTACAATAATCCCAGTGATGTCACTAAAGCCTTTGGTGCTGAGCAAATCATAATATGGCTTATGATACCAGCCAATCATGTCGATGAAAGTCTAAAAACATGGCTTAGTATTTTAGATATTGGTGACATTATTATTGATGGTGG
This sequence comes from uncultured Candidatus Saccharibacteria bacterium, assembly GCA_903891235.1. Taxonomy (GTDB): domain Bacteria; phylum Patescibacteriota; class Saccharimonadia; order Saccharimonadales; family UBA4665; genus CAIYEO01. The sequence continues at coordinate 5,937 of CAITDW010000124.1, read as the reverse complement.
TAATTCAGACTATCGGCAAACAATACTTCATTCTCAGCAGGCAGCAGCATTACAGATTAACTTTATGGACGTTGGAACCAGCGGCGGAATCCTAGGAATCGATAACGGGTTTAGTATGATGATTGGTGGAGACCGAGAAACCTTTAAATTAATCGAACCGATTCTTCACACATTATCCTTACCAAATGGTGGATATAAATATATTGGTATCAGTGGATCTGGTCATTTTGTTAAAATGGTGCACAACGCTATTGAATATGGGGTTATGGAAAGTCTCGCAGAAGGTTATCATCTTTTGAAGGAAGGCCCATATCAAGGTATCAACTTGGAAAATGTAGCCAGTCTCTGGCAAAAAGGAAGTATTATTTCCTCAACTCTTAATGGTTTAATTGCAGACATTTTTAAAGAGAACCCAGAGCTTAAAGGTATTGATGGATTTGTTGCCGAATCAGGTGAAGCTCAGTGGGCTTTAGAATCAGCAAAAACCTTCAGGATTGATATGCCTGGTATTCTCGAGGCTCATCATGTGAGAGTTGAAACAAAAGCCGGTAAAGTTAATTTTGGAACCAAATTACTAGCTGCTCTCAGAAATAAATTCGGTGGACACCAAATTAATAAATCATGAAACCAGATCAAAAAACTATCGATCCTGCAATTCTAGTGATTTTTGGGATAACTGGAGATTTATCTAAAAGGAAATTACTGCCTGCAATTTATCACCTATTTAAGGACGATTTAATACCCAAAGAGACAGTCATATTGGGTCTAACTCGCCAAGATTTAACCGAAAAAGACATACTTAGTAATGTTGAGTTATGTATTAACGAAGAAGATGGAATATGCGACAAGGCTGCACTAAAAAAAGTTGAGGACAGTTTAAAGGTTATTCAGATAGATTTATCTAAAATGGGTGAATTTAAAAAATTAAAATCAGCTCTAGATTATTTAGATAAAAAAGCAAAAGTTAAGATGAATCATCTCTTTTATATGTCAGTGCCACCAAAAGTTACTGAAAATATCGTATCTGAACTTGGAAAACATGGACTTAATAAAGAAAATTCAAGGCTGCTCATAGAAAAACCTTTCGGCTATGAGCTTAATTCTGCAAAACATTTAATTAAATCAATGTCTGCATATTTTCATGAAAGCCAAATTTATAGAATTGATCACTACCTTGCTAAAGAAACAGTTCAAAATATATTAATATTCAGACGAAATAATATTTTTGAAAACATTTGGGATTCAAAACACATTGATTCAATTGCTATTACTGCATATGAAAAAATAGACGTTGAAGGTAGAAAAGATTTCTATGAACAAACTGGTGCATTAATCGACATCATTCAAAGTCATCTCATTCAGTTATTGTCTGTTGTGACTCTAGATATGCCTGCTGAGATAAAATCCGAATCAATTCATAAAGCCAGGCTCAAAGCACTTGAATCATTAAAACCAATTTCAGATTCACTAGTCCCTAAATTATCTATTCGTGGACAATATACTGGGTATAAAAAAGAAGTAGGTAACCATAATTCGTTCATTGAGACTTTCGCAGCAATCAGACTCAGCTCATCAACGAAAAGATGGCATCAAACTAAATTTATTCTTAGAACCGGAAAAGCTTTACATGAAAAATATACAGAAATTAAAGTTGTCTTTAAACCGAATCGTGAGGATTTAGAACATAATTATTTAATTTTTAGAATTCAGCCACACGAGGGAATTAAACTGAAACTTATAATTAAAGAGCCAGGCTTTAATAAAAAAACAAAGAATGCTACTTTAAATCTAAATTATCTAGAAGAAAATATAGACGTCAAGCATCCAGATGCATATGAAAGAGTAATTATTGATGTATTTAGGGCTGACCATACTCTATTTTCTACGAGTCATGAAATTTTAGCTTCATGGAAAACTTTAGATAATATAGTAAAATCTTGGAAAGCATCAGATAATGGACTTTTGGAATATAAAAAAGGTAGTCATGGCCCAGTTACGGATCAGCTTTACTAGATTCAAAATAAATATTATTTATGCTATACTTTGTGTAGTATAAAAAATAATAATATAAATTAGGAGATATAAAAATTATGGCTCAGAAAAAAGCCACTCACAAAAACTTAATATTAGCTATTGTGGCACTAGCTCAATTCATGGTGGTACTAGACGTATCAATTGTTAACGTTGCTTTGCCCTCGATATATAAAGCACTTCATTTTACTAGCCCATCAAATCTTCAGTGGGTTGTTACTGCCTACACACTAACTTTCGGTGGCTTTTTACTACTTGGTGGTAGGGCTGCTGACCTTTTCGGAAGACGGAGAATGTTTACTTTAGGAGTCGGACTGTTCGTCATTGCTTCACTAATTACTGGACTATCTCAAAACTCTCTTACGTTAGAAATTATGCGAGCAGTTCAAGGAATAGCTGGGGCAATTATGTCACCAGCTGCTTTATCGATAGTCCTCGCAACCTTCAAGGAAGGACCTGAACGCAATAAGGCCCTCAGCATTTGGGGAGGCATAGCTGCCGGTGGAGCTGCTGCTGGAGTTTTGATCGGTGGAATTCTAACTCAGTACTTAAACTGGAGATGGAATTTCTTTATTAACGTGCCTATAGGAATTATGGTAATAGTTGCTGCATTATATTATGTAGATAATTACCATTCAACTGTTAAGCATCGTCATTTAGATCTTTCAGGAGCGCTATTTGTCACAACTGGTGTAATGACTTTAGTATATGGACTAACACAGGCCCCAACAAAGGGTTGGACTAACCAATACATTCTTGCATGTTTTGTAGCTAGCATAGTTCTTCTAGTGTCATTCGTGATTAATGAACAAAGAAAGGAACATCCCTTAATTCCTTTAGATATTTTCAAGGTTGGCAATATAGCAGCCGCTAACCTAACTCAGTTTCCAATTACTGCATGTCTTTATTCAATGTTTTTCTTTCTAACACTATATCTACAAGAAGTCTTACATTTTTCTCCAGTTAAATCTGGATTAAGTTTCTTACCAATAACTTTTGTAATTGGCTTTACTGCATCGCGAATGTCTAAGGTGATTGGAAGGTTTGGCTACAAAAAACCTTTGATGGTAGCGCCTGCATTTCTAGCACTAGGTTTACTTTACTTATCTAATATACAGGTAAATGGAACATACTGGAAAAGTGTTTTCCCAGGAATTCTATTAATCGCACTAGGCCTTGGAATCATATTCGTAGCGATAACAATTGCAGCAACCTCCGGTGTTCCAAAAGAAAAATCAGGTCTAGCATCAGGACTTCTCAATACATCACAGCAAATTGGTGGTGCGATTGGACTAGCTATATTATCTGGAGTCTCGGCTAACGCAATAACTGCTTACGTAAAAAACCATCCTGGCACATTACCAAATTCTCCATATGCTCAGGTGCACAGTTATCATGATGCATTCCTAGTTGGTGTTGGTTTCGCAGTATTGGCCTTTGTCTTATCTACTGTATTGATTAAACAAAGACGTGAACCAAAAGCTGACTTCGAAGTTGCTCCATCTGCAGGTCACTAAAAAAATACATTTCCCCCAAATTGTGACATAATATCTTATAAGAGAAATATATGACACACGAACATAGTCACCATGAATTCGTAGAAGGAACATCCAAGGAAAGATCAATTAAGTTCACTAAATCAGGTGTCCTGAGGGCTTTATCTGCAGGTGTAGAATTATGGGGTGGAGTAACGGGTAATCAACCAGCTCTAATTATAGAAGCCGCGGAAGAGTTTACTGATGCAATGACATTCGGAGCCGCTGCAATAGAGGCATCATCTGAAAAAAGAGGAGTAATAGGCAAAGCTAGAAGGACAGCTATTACTTTTGCAGTTGGTGCAGCGGCAATATCCACATATGATACAGCTTCTGAGATAGTCAATGACAAATTTAGCTTAAACCAATCAATTAATTCATTAGACTTCGCAAGAAATGACGTAAAAGCTGCAACTGCAGCTATAGCAATAAACTCAATAGTCTTATTTATTAATCGCAAAGGTAGAGAATCAAAAAAAACAAGTGACAAGTTTGGATTCCGTGATTCACTACGGGATTTTGTAATTCCAACTTCAGTCTTAGGACTGGCTGCCATACAAGCTCCACATTGGGCTGAATACATGTTTGAAATTGGTGGGGTCAGTTACGGTTGGTATAATGCCCAACAACTATATAAAGGATGGAGAAGTAATAAGAAAAAGATCAAAGTAAAGTAATTTGACTTAGTTGTTTTTTTAGTATATAATATTCTATATTATGAAAAATATTGAAAGCTATAACAGTTATAGCTCTAATGCAAATGAAGTGATGGTCGGTAATGTTATCGACACTATTTATAATTCACATTCTATAGCAGGTTCATTTAATCATTTAGTTAGTGAAACGACTGCAGATATGAATGGATTATCAAATGTAGAGATTGGTACCTTCATGGCAGGAGATAATAATCTCTTTAGACTCATCACCAAAGATCCACTAAAAATCACCAGAGTTAAATTTGAGGATAATGACAATAATTTCAAAGGCACCTTTACTACAGAAAGTCCCTTTTTATCCGACATCATAAATATATCTTTAGAAAAGAATAATAATGGTGAATTTGAACCATATATAACATTAGTAGATAAAATTGATGACGAAAATGAAATGATAGTTACGATATCAAGTAAAGATTTTCTTGAAAATTATCAGCTAGATTTCATCAACAAATAGAATCAATAAATATAAAAACCTCAAAAACTTTACAAATAACTGTTTTTGCGATGTAATGATACGATGAGTAATCCGGAAAAAAAGTTTAATACTTTTCATACTAGACATGAAAAGGAAGTTTCTGTGAAGGTATTGGACTTGTATGAATCAATCATTAATGCAGACACTTTAGCTAAAAGATATAATCAAATGGCAAAACAATATGATTTCTACATGGAAAACTTCCTGGATATAACTTTCAAACCGGATCAAAACGAAATCTTTAAATTAACATCAAAAGACCCAAATAATAAAACTCCAGCAGTCGTTAATGACAGATCAAGAGAGATATATGAAATAAATCAATACTTTAACAATCAAAACCCGGCCTTCATTGATGAGATTACCATAACTCTCGGTAGCGATGATATACAAACTTACAGTGTAATTGAACTAACAGCTAAACTAGATAATATCGGTAAAGAACTATCAATTATAATTTCGACTCAATCATTTTTAGAAGATTATAATTTAGAAATATATAACTACGAAGACTAAATTATGAGATTTTACGAAAGAAAGAATAGGCAACCAAGTACCGAGATTATAGTTGACTCAATCATAGATACATATGAATTTATTTACGGATTAGGTTTACAGAAATATATGAATAGAGGTAAGGCAAATATAGATTACGACAGCGGCATCGAAATACAAGTCGATGCACCAAATGATTCACTTTTCAAAATATCTAAAATTTCTGATTCGGAAAGAATTAGACGAATCGGTAAATCAAACTTATTTTACCGTGAGGATACAACTTTAGATAATATGATAGATGATAATTTCGCTTTCTATGCAGAAAAAATATATTCAGATATAAGAGGAATGGAAATACAAAATAATGAAGTCAATATTATATTCAGTAGAGATGAGCCCCACGAAACACTCACCCTTGAAATGACTATAAATGAATTTATTAAAAACTTTGATCTTTCAGTCGTTAATGAGACGCCAAACACAATTAATACATTAATCTAAATTAAATAAATAACTTTTACATTTCAATCAAACAATTCAGAAAAGAAGGAAAAATTATGAGAAAAATTCAACCTAAAAAAATATTAAAAAATATTAATTTTTATAACTCGCGTTATAAAAAGCTGTTATATTTTGCAATTCTAGGATCCGCTTTCGGGGTTCTGTTTCAGGATATTCT
>CAITDW010000123.1 GCA_903891235.1 uncultured Candidatus Saccharibacteria bacterium | reverse complement strand
CAATCATATAAATACTAGAGTCACTGGTATAGATTAACCGCTCACCATCCATCCATGAAACATGAGACTGAGGATTATCGATATTTTTAGTCAGAGTATAGGTATAGTTTTTGTTTGCAAAATCATCATAAGTTTCTATAGCTAAACCATTCTCAGCCAATATGTTTCTAGTGTCTTCTGAAAATTTAATATAGTTGACTCCAGGAACCTTGAGTACGTTTACAGGAGCTAAAGGTTGAGTAGGGTTTTGTTGCAAATTCTGAATTGGATTTTCATAGACATAAACTTTGCTATCCAAAGTAGAGCCAACTAAATAGAACCAGTTTCCACTATTTTGAGCTAGATCAAGTAAATAACTGGATCCCGCGGTAAAGTTCCTGATCTTATTTATTGATTTACCCTGAGCCACCTTTATGTTAACTAATGAAGGATTACTTTGATCAGTTTGTGCAAAAAGGATAATGTTATTAGCGTAAGACTTAAAGCTTAAAATCGAGTTATATAATAATTTAAGATTTGGGCTAGATAAAGTCGTTGAATAAAGATCATGAGAACTTGAATCGTAGGCATAAAATTGATTATACTTCGAGTTATCCCATAAGCTGATACTCATCTGTCCAATTGGTATATTTAGATTTCTATTAAGATTAATTGAATTAACAGGATCTTTTCTATCGAACAGGATATATTCATCACCGTTAGCTGTCGAGTGCTTTAGGATGACATGAATATTATCGGTTGACCACTCAGCTAGTTGTAGTGAATCATTATTGCTGCCAGGAGACAATAAGCCAGTTGGTAGCGACAAGACGGCTGGAGATTTAATAGGCTTAGTATTAAGATCGTACTCTGTAAAATTACTTGCTATCGCAGGATCTTCAATTAATAACCAGCGTCTATCCGGGCTCTGAAGAGTTAGTTTAGGGGCGGAGTCAAACTTGGTGATAGGCGTAGAAGTTAACTTGTTAGGGACAAGTAAAGGATAGTCAAAATGCTGAACGCTTGCACCATCAACTTCAATAGATTTTTTCCAATCATGATAACCACTGCGACTTATCTTAAGCAGGTACTCACCACTTGGTAACGATAGACTTTTATCTGTTTGACCATATCCAGTACCATTAATACTAACATTCGATCCAGTAGGCTGAGAAGATAGATAGATCAGACCATTCTGATATACCTGGCCATTTTTGTCTATACCAAAACCATAGGATAAATAGACCAATATAACGGTTGCCAGAATAATTAATGTACCCAGTAAAAAATAGCCAATGAAAATTTGGCGGCTACGTATCTTTCTTTTATTGGGGTCTAGAAAATCCATATTTTTATATTATCTAATATTTTTTTGTTTTTATATAATCTTTTTACATTATGATACTGCTTGCGGTTATTAGCAAGTAGTAATAAAATAAAAGGGAAACAAAATATAATTCATTTAATCACAAAAAGATTGACCACAGAAATCGAGGCAAAGGGTGTTAGGTAAACTAAATAAAATCAATGGGCGGTATTATGATGAATCTGGAAGGATAGTCGATATAGCAGAGCTTCCAAAAAATGCAAAAGTCTTTTCAGATATTAATAACACTGCTGCCAATAAGCCTCGTCCACAGATCACAATTAAACAAACCCGGAAAAGTCATTCTATTGCTGGACACGCCAAAAGAAAGATAGAAAAATCAAAAACACTAGCTAGAGGATTCCTACAGAAACCGAATTTAGCTAATGAGAAACCAAACATTCATTCGACAAGTTCTATAATTATAAACAATAAGACTGAAAGGTTAGCTGCTATGACTACACATAAAAGTAAATATATAAAGAAGTTTGCCAATATAAAAACGTCCTCTTCGGTATCAAAAGAATCAACAGAAACTAGTCCACACATCTCCAATCCAGCTCAGAAGTCTATTTTAGTACCTCACCCTGAAACAAAGGAAGAAGTTAAAAAGTCATATAACCCATTTGATGATGCTGTTGAGAGGGCTCTACCGGCATCTGCTTCAAACAAAGCCTATAATATAAAACCAAAACATCCAATTTACGATAAATCTAATCTAGTTGCTTTGGTTTTAGTTTTAATAGGAATAATCATAATTCTATTTAACCTTTCAACTATTAGATTAAGGTTTCTATCAATTAGAAGTGGAGTTTCTATAAGTATTCCAAAAACCGTTCCATCAGGCTATAAGCTTGAATCAAATATCATATATTCCAAAGGAACGGCCACAATTACTTTTTCTTATGGGACTTCTAGTTT
>CAITDW010000122.1 GCA_903891235.1 uncultured Candidatus Saccharibacteria bacterium | reverse complement strand
TCCATATATCCTAAAACTAGACCAGACGTTGTAGATACAGGCTGAGGCTTGGTCTTGCTGACTTGCAGTTGAACCAGCTTTACAATTAGCACCAGATATGGCAACTGGAGGTGTTTTAAGTAAAGATATAACTACATTTTCCAAGCTAGCCTCTGCGCTGGTGACAGCATTAATTATAGTACATGTCATCCAAGCGGCTGCGCCGCCAGTATTGATACATGTTGGTGCGGCCATACCAATGCTTTCTGTATATGTAAATAAATAAGAGGGATTTAGAGCAGTTTCTGGATTATAAGTGGAATTACCACCATTCGTAATTACTACACTTACAGACCCTGCGCTATGAGCCGGTGTAACAGCAGTTATTTGAGTATCAGAATTAACAATATAGTAGGCTGCAGGCGTGCCCCCAAAAGTTACGCCCCCCACTCCAGATGTGCCCCTAAAACCAGACCCAGTAATAGTTACAGTTGTAATCCCCTTGGTTGGTCCAGAGTTGGGACTAATGCTGTTCAGGACCGGATAGTTACATTGAACAGAAGTTGTTGCATTGTTTGGAAAAAGACTCTTTCCTTGGGCAGTGGTCATATTCGATAACGATTGATCTAAGCTCTGATCCCCTGCGTGAATTGTTATGTCTCCTCCTGTGGCATAAAAAGATCCGTCATTATCCAAATATTCAGAAAAGAAATAATATGTTCCCGGAGTCGTAGCAATATTAGTGATAGAAAAATTACCAGAACTATCTGTTTGATTGCTGTAAAGTAGCTTACCTCCTATGTTTCTAAAAGTACCACAATAGTCAAGGAAAGATTGTTTAGTTTTAAATAAATTTACATTAATGCCACCAGTCGTCTTATTATTATATTTAAGAGTCCCATTTAAAGTACCTTCGCTCACCGATTGCGTAGCGGGCTGAACTGAAAGAGGAGGGAGATTATTAAAAACAGTTGATTGTAATGTTTTTGGATACATATTTAGGTTGTAGGTGTATTTTCCAGTAAAGTTTCCAACCGCAGTTATCTCATAAGTATTGTATTTACAGTTAATGTCTGTACAGCTACTTTCATACCAAATACCTCCAGAAAATGTACTATTTCCTTTATAAGTGAGATTAAAAGTTTTTGGACCATTATAATTTGGATCTGGTGATGTTAGTTTGGCAGTAACTTTTGTGGTCCCATCAATGGGTGGATTGGAGTTATTTTGAGTAGCACTACTTACTAAACTTATTTGTATAGTAGCTTGGGTGCTAGCTTGTGCCTTATTGGGAAAAGTTGCTACAAAAAAAATATTACTGACAGAAAAAAGCAGTATCGAACAAAACGTTGAAACAATCCGTGTTTTTTTAATCTTCATCATACTGTAGGTTTCCTTGCCTGATCTCTTTGAGCCTGAAGGTATTGTGGGCTAACAACAGTATTTCTGACTCCATTAGCATTTAGTTGTGCTTCCAGCGGAGCAATAGCGGCCTGGGCGGCCATTGCGAGTGCTGGACTAACACTTCCTCCACTAGCTAGATTCTTCAATTCTTGGAGGTGTCTTTCGGCCCTTCCTATATCATCAATATTACTAGAACTAGCTATACCAAGTATTTGCTGAGAAACATTAGTAATAACTTCTGGTTTTTGATTTTTAAGTTCATCCCATTGAAGTTTTATGTATGCTGAATCAGGATTGTATCTTGTGCTACCGAGATTAGCCAGATCAGATCTTTTAGCCCTGAGGGCAGCTTTATGACCAATCAACATTGACTCGGCCGCACCTGTATTTGGACCAGAAAAACCAATTGGATTAACACCACTAGCATCCATAACGACTTGAGCTCCCGCAGCTTTAGCAGCATTAAACATAAGTCTATTATGAGCTTCTTGGCCAGTCATTCCCTTAAATTCAGCATTTTCAACATATTGTTGTGCCGCAGCTGAATATATGGCTTGGGATTTTGGTAATTGCCGAGCTGCAGCTATTGCAGTGTCCCATTTTCTAACTGTCTGCATATCACCAGACTGAACGGCTTGATTTCTATATTCTTGAGCACTTTTCATATCTAAACAAGCTAAGAGAAATTCACTACTTCCTTTATTGGAGTTCCATATCTTATTTTTTGATAGAACTTGAGCTGCTCTTTGTGAATCTACTGTGACCTGACGTACACCAGCCGCTGTTTGTCCTGCACTGAGTATTCCTGATAGACCCTCCTTTCTTCCTCGAACCATTCCCCTGCCTCTAGTCATTAAAGAACCTGCAGTCAGTCCCACTGATTCTTGTCTGTATCTCAAAGAATCTTTTTTTCTGTTATATGCACTTTCAGGATTTTGTTTATTTCTAATTGACTGATTCGTTCGGCTGGTGATCGAACTAATACCTTCTGTTATTGACTTCATCATTCCACCAGCTAACTTGAAGGAAAAAGGAACCAAAAATAAAGGCGAAACTACAGCTATCATGGCTATAACTTTAGTTAAGAAATTATATCCATCACCGAAATCAAATGAGCCAAAAACAATCCCCATTACTTGAGACAAACATAAAATAAATACAACTATTGGATATACAACTAAAGTTTTAATCAATAATCCCCACCACTTTTTAAAATAGGCTTCAGTATTTGGTAGACAATATAGAGCGAATGCTACTGGAGAAATCATGAGTAGAAAAATAAGTATAGCTTGTCTAAATAATAATGTCAGCAAAACCCCTAGTATGAGAATTACTATTGGCACCACAACAAATAAAACAATAAAACCAGCTGCATCTCCAAGTAGTGCTAGAACATCAGTCTTTTTTCCACTTTTTGGCTTTAATGCTTCCCATAAAGCACCAAGTGCAACTCCACCGGCAACTGCTAGAGTTGCTCCAAAAAAGATTTGCAGGAATACTCCGCTTGTTCCACCAGTATTTAGCGTAAAATGCCAAGCCCCATTAGCAACAAACGGCGCCTTAATAAGATCATACACTCCACCACCTAGGATATTAAACACATCCTCAAGCGCAGCTACTATATATATAGAAAGATTAATAAGAACTACAGCTACCAATATCCTAGGTAACATC
>CAITDW010000121.1 GCA_903891235.1 uncultured Candidatus Saccharibacteria bacterium | reverse complement strand
TCCATATATCCTAAAACTAGACCAGACGTTGTAGATACAGGCTGAGGCTTGGTCTTGCTGACTTGCAGTTGAACCAGCTTTACAATTAGCACCAGATATGGCAACTGGAGGTGTTTTAAGTAAAGATATAACTACATTTTCTGCTGCCCCTTCAGCATTAGTTGTTCCGTCGATAATCTCACACAATAGCCAAGCGGTATTATTATTTCCCCCACCATTTAAACAAGTTGGAGCAGGATTCGTAGAAGGGCTTGCACTTTGTATTACTGGCCCAGTTACATTATTACAATCTACAAGATCAATTGTGCCATTTTGTAGTTGATAACAATTATTTGCATAATCAGTAGCATTACCACCAGAGTCTAGAGGTGCGTTACCTTGAGAATCAGTTTGAGGGCAAGTTGTAGCTAATGTTCCCATATAACAACCACTAGGTAATGCGGCCGCAAAAACTTTTCCAGAATGAGATAGGTTGATAAGTATCAGAAAACTAAAAACAGACATTAAAAATATAAAGAATACTTGTAAATTTTGAAAATGTTTTATGTGTCCACTCATTTTATAATCATTATACATAATCAGCATCGATTTCATTGAATAGTTTCTCGACTTTAAATAATAATAAATCACAGGACAGGCTTCCTTGCTTGAGATTTATAGTATTCAATGACTGTCATGCCTGGGTGGGTTGAAGGAGTTGTTTGCAATATTATATATTCAGGGTTGGCATTCAGACGTTTTTCTAAGCGAATCATTTCTCTACGAGCCTCAGCAGCCAGTATTGGATTAAATCTTCCCGACGTAGCCATCGTATTAAGTTCCTCTAAGAACCTAGTTGCCCGTCCAATTTCTTCATGCCTGGTTGATAGTGCAAACTTATTCATGTCAACCGCAACAGCTTGAATAACTTCGGGTCTCTGGGTTCCAAGTTCTTTCCATTGAAGTTTTTCATAGCCTTCAGTCGGATTATAATCAGTACTACCTAGATTCGCCATGTCTGCCCTTTGGCTCTTAATAGCAACCTGATGCCCAATCAGTAACGATCTTGCTGCTCCTGCATTTGGCCCAGAGAAGTCTATGGCATGTGTTCTGCCATCTTTTCCAACTCCATATCTAACCGCAGCACCTCCTGCTTTAGCTGCATTTTCCATTAATTGGTCATGGCCATCATAACCACCTTTTACAGCCGAAGCATTTTCTGCAAATTGTAATGCTGCCGCAGCCATAACTGCCTGAGATCTTGGTATTTGTCGTGCAGCTGTAATTGCAGTATCTATAGCGACAATTCTTGCTCTAGCGCCAGCTTGATCTGCCGCTGATGAAGCAGGATTATTTATAATTTGTACCATAGCCTCTCTTTCTTTTTGCATAGCTGGCATATCCAAAATTGCCGTGAGGAAGTCATCACTTCTCCTATAGGCTCCCCAAACACGGTTATTGGCAAGACTTTTGCTAATTCTTTCACTATCTACACCTAATTGACGAGCACCAGCTGAAGTGTCACCGCTTCTTTGTATATTACTTAGAGCACCAACAACTCCGCCCCGCCCCATGCCTCTTAGTCTTATTCTTGCATTTGTTTTATCTATGGCTGAAACCGCGGGATCAGCTATAATGGACAGTAATTTTTGCCTTTCATTAGATCTTAACTGAGAATTTCTACGCATTCCAAAGACTCCACCAACCATTCCTCTTCCTCTTGAAGCAAGAGACCCACTAGTCAGTCCAAGAGACTCTCTTCTATATCTAAAATTGTCTCTAATTCTATTTCCAGTACTATTAGGATCATTCGGGTTACCTTTAGCTGCAAGTGTGGCTTGTTTGCTTAGATTCCTAAGAATACTAGAAGCTTGACCAATTGCTGATCCTGAAATTTTAAAAGCAAATGGAATTAAGAAAAGTGGTGCCATAACTGCCACCATAGCTAAAATTTTATTCATAAATTCTAACCCACCACTTCCAAAATTTAAATATCCTGAGCCAAATACAATAGCCATAACTTGAGCTATGCATAGAATTACAACTATAATTGGATAAACCGCCAGTGTTTTTATTAACAATGACCACCATTTTTTAAGATAGGCTTCAGTATTTGGTAGACAATATAGAGCGAATGCTACTGGAGAAATCATGAGTAGAAAAACTAAGAGTGCCTGTCTAAATAATATGGTTAATACAACACCCATGATTGCTAAGAAAACAGGAACAACTACAAAGATGATCATAAATGCCGCTGCATCACCTAGTCCTGCTAAAATATCTGGCTTTTTGTTCGGAGATTTTTGTAATAATTTCCAAAGAGCGCTTAGACCCACTCCACCTGCTATTGTTAAACCCAAACCACCAAACATACTAAAGAATGTTGCAGTGGTGCCAGTTGAGTTGAGTGTAAATTTCCACAAATTATTCTGAGAAAACGGCGCCTTAATAAGATCATACACTCCACCACCTAGGATATTAAACACATCCTCAAGCGCAGCTACTATATATATAGAAAGATTAATAAGAACTACAGCTACCAATATCCTAGGTAAC
>CAITDW010000120.1 GCA_903891235.1 uncultured Candidatus Saccharibacteria bacterium | reverse complement strand
TATTGTAGTAATTAGTCATGTTAATACCTCGTATTAAAAGTTAAAAATCCGTGACACCGCGCCACAAAATGAAAGCAAAGCTTTCATTTCTTGAGTTGCATGCGGAGCAAGATAAGATATGTCAAGGCCGAAGAGCGCAGCGTGCCTTTACTTATCTTATTTGCGAAGCTAGTACTTTTCTTAGTTTGTTTTTTTAAACGGCAATGCTTAGTAAGCCTCTTGTATTAAGGCTTTAGTGGGTTTTGATTGATAATTGGTGTGTTGTATGCTAATTATTGCTTAAGCTAAATTAACAAACTAATGAGGGATAAATGAATAAAACGGAATTCGTAAAACATATAGCAGAACAGCACCAATGTACTCAGGTAGAAGCTGAGAAAACCATAGACATCTTCACTTCTTCGGTAATTGACGCTATGGAGAAAGGTAATGAAATATCGTTAATCGGCTTTGGTAATTTTAGTGTAAGTAAAGTAGCAGCAAGAAGCGGTCGTAATCCTCGCACTGGTGAGGCACTAGAAATCGCTGCTTATAACCAACCGAAGCTCAAGGTAGGCCAGAAGCTAAAAAGCGCGGTTAATTCAAAATAAATTGGCTGTATAAAACTAAAATTATTACTTAGAACATAAAAATATGAATCACGTAGCAATTAATATCAATCGGGAAGCGAGAAGAATGGGTATGTCTATACCTGAATTTAAGCAATCCTGTAATGAAATGGTTAAACTTGGGCTTCTGAAGGAAATAAGAGACAGAAACGGTAACGTCTATTTAAAGCTCTCTACGCCTGACGATTCTATGAATGCTGATTTGGATGAAATCTGTCATCCTCTAAAACTAGTATAATTTCTCAAACTCTATGTTTGAACAAGTATTCTTAAAATTTTGAATTCGTAGGGTTTGCGCTATAGTGATCCGAGACTAAACATAACTCAAACATTTATGCATTTTAATAAAGAACCGTATATATTTGTTATCGGCAATGAAAAAGGCGGAGCAGGAAAAACCACCTGCTCTATGCATTTAATAATTAGCTTGCTAGAGATGGGTTATAAAGTAGCAAGTATTGATATCGATTCACGTCAGCATTCGCTTACTACATATATCGATAATCGCAAGATATATAACAGCAGTAACCCTGACCATCAAGTTGATATGCCAATACATTTTCATTTAAATGAAGTAACAAACAATTCAATGAAGGGTCAAAATGCAGAAGAAGCGCAAGAATTTGAAAAGATTTTTGCTTTAGCTAAACATGGGGTGGATTATATAGTAATCGATACTCCGGGAAGTAACACGCATTTCTCAAGAATAGCTCATTCATACGCCAATACTGTGATAACCCCTATTAACGATAGTTTTCTTGACCTAGATGTTTTGGCAAAAATCAACAGCGATACTCTTGAAATTGAAGAGTCGGCGATTTATGGTCAAATGTTATTCGACCAAAGAACAGAGAGGGCAAAAAGAGATCAAGATTCTATAAATTGGGTTGTTGTGTGTAATAGGTTAAGTAATTTAGGTTCTCACAATAAACTTAACATAGCGAAATGTTTAGATAAGTTATCCAAGATACTATCTTTTCGTATAGTGCCGGGATTTAGTGAAAGAGTAATTTACAGAGAGCTATTCCTACAAGGATTAACTTTACTGGATTTAAAGAAAGCTAATTTTATTAAATC
>CAITDW010000119.1 GCA_903891235.1 uncultured Candidatus Saccharibacteria bacterium | reverse complement strand
TGGAGATTTAAATGCATAGACACGGCTATAAAGGCAAAAAATTTAATCGAGAAAGAGATCAAAGAGAAGCTCTTATTAAGAGCTTGGCTGAATCTCTTATTATTCACGAAAAGATTGAAACTACTATCTTTAAAGCCAAAGCTGTGGTTCCTTATGTTGAAAAACTTATAACTAAGGCTAAAAAGGATAATCTTCATTCTCGTCGCCAAGTTATTAGTGGTCTCCAAACAGTATCCAGCGCTCACAAACTAGTTGATGAATTAGTTCCTAAGCTTTCTTCTAGAAATAGTGGCTACCTTAGAGTTTCTCGCACTAGTTTAAGACGCGGTGATAATGCCCAAATGGCTGAAGTTAGTTTCATCCTAGATTCAGTAGCTAAGAAAACTGCTGTTAGTGAAGTCAAGCCTAAGTCAGTCAAGCCATTAGATGAAACTAAAGCTGAAGTTAAATCTCAGACTGAAACTAAAGCTAAGACCGTAACTAAGCCTAAAACAGCAACCGTTAAAAAAACTAGTAAAGTTCAGGACAAGGATAAATAATGAAAACTTATAGCGCAAAGCCAACCGAAGTAACAAGATCATGGTATGTTATTGACGCATCAACTCTGCCTTTAGGTAGACTGTCTACTGCAGTTGCTAAATTACTTATAGGTAAAGATAAGCCAATGTTTACTAAGCATATTGACTGTGGCGACCATGTAATTATTATTAACAGTGATAATTTGGTCGTAACTGGTAAAAAAGAAACTGATAAGATTTACTACAAGCATAGTGGTTTTCCGGGTGGACTAAGAGAGACGCCTTTAGCTGCCCAAAGAGCTAAGGATTCTACTCAAATCATAATCCATTCTATTAGAGGCATGTTACCTGTTAATAAATTAAGAGATGCTAGACTAGCTCGTTTGAAGGTTTATACAGGCTCTGATCATTTGCATGAAGCTCAGAAACCAGAATTAATTAATTTAGGGGAAGTTAAATAATGGCTACCAAAATACAAAACTATTTTTACGGTTTAGGTCGAAGAAAACGATCTACTGCTCAAGTTAAACTTCAGACTGGTAAAGGCAATATTGTCATTAATGGCAAGACGGCTAATGAGTATTTTTCATCATCTAAGCATATTGCTCATATTCTCGTTCAACCATTTGTAGCTTTAGATCTAGAAGCCTCTAAGTATGATATTTCAGCTAAGGTTTCAGGTGGTGGTACAACTGGACAGGTTGAAGCTATTCAACTTGGACTTTCAAAAGCTTTAGCTATTTTAAATGTTGATTATAAACCAACTCTTAGACGTGCAGAACTACTAGGCCGAGACTCTAGAGAACGAGAGCGTAAGAAATTTGGTCTTCGTGGTGCTCGTAAGAAACGACAGTTTACTAAGCGTTAATTTACTAGTTAAAATTTAGACTTATATTTGCTAGTTAAAAAGCCTATAATACCTATTATAGAGATAGGGATAATTTATGATAAAAAAAGTAATTGAAGAAGAAAATGTATCTCAGCGGTTAGATATTTTTTGTCATAATTTCTTACCAGAATACTCTAGATCTACTGTTCAAAAACTTATAAAAATGGAAGAAATTCTTGTTAACAAAAAGCCTAGCCCGAGTAAATATAAGCTTAGATTAAATGATGTAGTTACATTCAAAAAAGATGATAAATCTAAATTTGAAAATCTTGAACTTGAAGTTATCTATGAAGATAACGATTGTGTAGTTATCAATAAGCCAGATGGTATATTAAGCCATTCCAAGGGAGCCTTAAATAAAGAGGCGACAGTTGCTAGTTGGTTAACTGATCGATTAGTTAATATTTCTGGAGAGCGAGCTGGTATTGTCCATAGACTTGATCGTGGAACATCTGGAGTTATGATTTGCGCTAAAACTGAAGAAGCTCAAATATTTTTGCAAAAACAATTTGCCGATAGAAAAGTTAAAAAAGTATATCTCGCTATTATTCGTGGCAATCTTGATCCTAGTGAGGCAATTGTAGACATGCCTATTCAAAGAAATCCAAATTCACCATCAAGGTTTAGGGTATCGGTTAATGGTAAAGCTGCTAGAACCCACTATAAGGTTCTAAGAAGCAAGGGAAGATACACATTAGTTGAATTAACTCCCGAAACTGGCCGGACTCATCAAATTAGGGTACATTTAGCCCAGCTTAAGCGCCCAATCGTTGGAGATTTGTTTTACGACGGAGAAGAGGCAGATCGACTATATCTTCATGCTGAAACTCTAGAAATATTATTACCATCAAAGCAGAAAAAAATCTTTATCGCTAAACCAAGCCAGAAGTTTTTATCTAAAATTGATGAATGATATGATAACCCCAATTCTTAATCAAAGAACAGCTAAAGATCTTGAGACTTTTTTATCGGATCCCAAGCCTAGTCTTCTGTTAATTGGTAGTAATGGTATTGGTAAAACGACAATTGCAAATTACCTAGTTGAAAATGTGCTTGGTAAAAAAAATCTTAGGCAAGGAATAGATTTCTTATTAATGAGTCCAGAAGACAATACTATATCTATTGATTCTGTTAGACATATTATGAAGTTTATTAAATTGAAGACAACTGGCAACAGAGGGTATAGACGAGCAATTGTCATCGAACACTCAGAAAAGATGTCTAATGAGGCCCAAAATGCACTTCTCAAGCTTCTTGAGGAACCACCACTTGATACTTTTATAGTTTTAACTGTTAACTCTAAAAGCTCACTACTCCCGACTCTGTTATCCAGATTAAGCCAAATTGAAATTAGAAAAATGAATGAAAAAAAATTATTGGATCATTTAATTAGTCTTGGTTTTAAATCTGAAGATATTAGACTATCACTTTTGGCAAGCAATAATTTAATTGGGGAGTCAATAGCTATTTTAAATAAAGACTCAAATATGACAATAGATATACTTAATTTATCTAAGGCAATTTTAGTCGGCGATAAATATAGTCGTCTAATCCAAATTAATGATTTAACAAAGGATAAAACTAAACCGAAGATATTGCTTTTGGCATTATCTAGAATAATCTCCGCATCACTAAAGAA
The DNA here is from genome assembly GCA_903891235.1 of uncultured Candidatus Saccharibacteria bacterium. Classification (GTDB taxonomy): domain Bacteria; phylum Patescibacteriota; class Saccharimonadia; order Saccharimonadales; family UBA4665; genus CAIYEO01. Next base: position 1,009 of record CAITDW010000119.1, on the reverse strand, counting down.
TGCCGCTCAAAAAAATAATATAGCTTCAATTAATAACTGGAACAGAATGCTGGATCAAGTATTAATTGCTCAAGACGCATTAGATAAGAATGCGAATCCTAAGCTAACCTTAACTAAACTATTTTTGAATATCTAAAACTGGTATAATAAATACAATAATTATGTACGCATTAATATTAATCATAGTCTTTGGATTACTGGCATGGAGAAACGTCAAGCCTCATGACGATGAATTTAGCCACATCTCTCGTACAGTCGGTAGTAGGATGGGTAGGTTATGGGATATTGCTCACCAGGGAATGCGTGACAATAAGTTCTTAAGAGCAGAAAAAGCTCTACTTACAATTCTTAAGATAGATGAAAAAAATGCTGCTGCTTATAACCGGTTGGGCATTCTCTACGCCAAGCAAAAAGAATACAAGGATGCAATTGATTGTTTCGAAATAGCTAGTAGTATTGAAGCATCACCATCAAGCCTTCATAATTTGGGCTTAATCTATTTCGAGACTGAAAATTACGATAGGGCTGCAGTAGCTTTTGAGCAGGCTCTAAAGCTCGAGGATGATATAGCTGCTAGGCATGTTGCATATGCCAAAGTTCAAGAGAAGCTTGGTAATGACAAGATGATGCTTCAGGAGCTAGAAAAAGCTGTAGAATTAGAGCCTAACAAGGAAACTTATACATTGCTCGGCAAGGCGTATTTAGAGAGAGGCATGGAAGATGAAGCTCGTGAAATAGCTAAAAAACTTAAAAAACAAACCCGTAATAAGAGGTCAGTTATACCAAATAGAATGAAAAGACGTCCAAGAGTTGTTATTTAACAGCTAAATTTGGTAAAATAACAGATATGCCGATGTAGCTCAGTTGGTAGAGCAGCTGTTTTGTAAACAGCGGGTCGCAGGTTCAAGTCCTGTCGTCGGCACCATTTTATTTTGCAGGGTTAGTGAAGCGGTCAAACACGATAGACTGTAAATCTATTGGCTTATGCCTTCGTAGGTTCGAATCCTAC
>CAITDW010000118.1 GCA_903891235.1 uncultured Candidatus Saccharibacteria bacterium | reverse complement strand
GTAATTCTTGGATCTTCAGAAGGTTTTTTACTAACCTTTTTGATGATTGGATTATCTTCTTTTTTATTCATATAGTGCTCCTTCTAGTGCTTCTCCTGTTTTTCTAACATATTCCATGACATCACGGTAACTTTGCCGGGTTGGACCAAGTACACCGATATAGCTATTGTCAGAATATGGGCTATAAAAACGGCTAATGATAAGTGAACAACCAGCGCTTCTACCGATTGGATTTTCTGTACCTATATAGACACTCAATGGTTCATTGGGTGCAGCTTCTTTGAGCCATGGTTCTAGGTTATCTAATAATCTCGCAACTTCTTGAACTTGAGCTGTTTGTATAAACTCAGGCTGTCCGAAGAGATTAGATATTCCACTCATATATAACTGATTGCCAATTGTAGCTAGACCCAAATTAGATGTTAACTCAACTAGAGTATCAACAGCATTGCGAATAACTCTCTCGGGAATACCTCCGCTTTGGACTCTTTTATTAATAGCTCTACTTGCACCGCTACTAATACCATTAGTTGGAGCTGACATGCCAAGACTATTAACATAGTGTCGATAACCTTTGTCTGTTGGGATTCTACCCGAACTAGTATGAGGTTGCATAAGATATCCAGATTTTTCTAGCTCAACCATCTCGAATCTAATTGTTGCTGGGCTAACATTGAATAGTTTAGCAAGCAAAGTAGAGCCGACTGGAAAAGCGACTTCAGCATATTGCTCGATAATTGCCGATAAAATCTTATTTTGTCTATCTGTCATAAATTTAAAATACGTTAGCTAACTATTTAATAATACATTTTTAGCACTCGTGAGTCAAGAGTGCTAATTACTTTTTTCTAAGAAGTTAATAGTACTTTTAATAAGATTTTTTATGACATTTTGGTTTTTTTCATCAAGTTTATGGTATTTTTTTGCTATTGAAATATCTTTAATCCAACCTACTGTTTGATCAATATTTGAGTTAACTAAGATATTGAAATAAGGTCTTTCTAGTCCTGCTTCTAATATTTTAATTGCGGTTTTTAATCTTTTTCTTAATTCATCATCTGGCATATGTCCCCGATTATTAATTCGGTTAAGCCATTCATTGAAATCTGGTGGCAATAACAAAATTACGGTTGTATCGGGTTTCATTTTTATGATGTTCTCGACTCCACCAATATCTATATCTGTAATTGATATCTTATTCTGATCATAGGCTTTTTTAAGTTGATCTATATTTATTCCTGATACTTGCTGACTATGAATTACTTCAGCTTCTAAATATTGGCCCTTTTTCAAGCCTTCAAGGAATTGCTCTTCAGTTTTGAAAAAATAGTGTTCACCGTTTTTTTCTAGTATTCCATTGTTAATTCTAGGTTGCCGTGTAGTGTCAGTTACGATGAACTCAAACTGATTGGTTAATGCTAGTTTATTGATTATTGTATTGCGACCAGTTGAGCTAGGCGCTACCAGTACAACTAAATCATTTTTTTTCAATAATTCTTTTGATTCTTTTGATGGTTTATAAGAATCAATCATTTGATTAAACTGATCTATATGTAATAATTTATTCATAGGAGTAATATAGATAATACAAGAAGTTTATGAAAAAAGCACCAGATTTCAAATTACAAGATCAAAATTCAGATTATAAAAGTTTGAAGGATTACACAGGAAAATGGATAGTTATTTATTTCTACCCCAGGGATAACACTCCTGGTTGCACTAAAGAGGCCTGTAGTTTTCGGGACGCAAGAAGCTATATTGAGGAAACGACTGGAGCTGCTGTCATTGGTATCTCTAGAGATTCAGTTCAATCACATCAAAAATTTTCCGAAAAACATAATCTCAATTTCACAATACTAAGTGACCCAGACCACTCAACAATAGAAGCCTATGGTGCTTGGAAACCTAAAAAGTTTTTAGGCAAAGAAATTATGGGAGTTTGCCGTAATACTTATTTGATTGACCCTAAAGGTAATATTGTTAAGGAGTATTTGGGAGTTAACCCAATAACACATGTAAAACAAATTACCGACGACCTGAAACAATTAACTAACTAGTCTTCTCTTTTTAACATTACGGTGAATGCTTCTGCTGGTATATCCACCTTACCAAATCGTTTCATTCTCTCCTTACCCTTTTTCTGTTTAGCGAGTAATTTTTTCTTTCTAGAAACATCACCACCATATAGGGAACCGGTAACATCTTTTCTAAAGGCACTAATATCTTCTCTGGCAATAAATTTAGCGCCAATTGCTGCCTGCAAGCTAACCTTAAATTGCTGTCTTGGTATAACCTCTTTTAGCTTAGAAACAACCGATCTTCCAAGAGCAACACTTTCTGTTCGGTGAACCATAAGACTAAGAGCATCGATTTTATCATTAGCTATATAAAAATCTACTCTTACTAAATCTTCGCTACGATAATCCTTGAGATCATAATTAAATGACCCGTAACCACTAGTTAAGCTTTTTAGTTGATCATAAAAATCTGTCAGTAGATTTGCTAGCGGTGCTTCAAAATCTATAACAGCTAGATCAGCATCAACATAGCTAATATTTTTCTGCAGGCCACGTCTGGAAACAATTAATTGTAGAGTTGGGCCCAGATAGTCTTTCGGTAGGACGATTTCACCATTAATCCATGGTTCCTTGATTTCGGATATCATTGTGACATCAGGAAGATCTGAAGCAGATTTAATAATTGATTCCTCACCACTTGTCATAACAATATGGTAATCGGTTGATGGGTTGGTGATAATTAGCTCTAGGTCATATTCCCTCTCTAACCTTTGTTTGACTATATCCATATGAAGAAGACCTAAAAAACCAATTCTAAAGCCATAGCCAAGAACTGGAGAATTTTCTGGGACAAACTGAAGCGCTGAATCACTAAGACTTAATTTTTCAATAGCATCTTTTAGGAGCTTATAATTTTCGTTACTATCTGGAAAGAAACCTGCGTATACAAAAGGCATAACATCCTTATATCCCGGCAATGACTGTTGTGCTGGATTAGATTCAATTGTCACAGTATCTCCAACTTTTGCCTCTCTAGTACTTTTAAGGTTGGTAACAATGTAGCCAATCTCACCAGTTCCAAGCATAGGTTGGGGGCTGAGGCTTGGAATTAAGCTTCCAACTTCCAGAGCTATACCGCTTGATTCAGTCGACATCATTTTAATAATGGAATTTTTCTTAATTTGCCCGTCGACAACTCTAAGATAAAGTATCACACCACGGTAATCGTCATAGTAACTATCAAAAATTAATGCAGTTGTTGGTTTGTCTTTATCTCCTTTTGGGCTTGGAATTTTATCAATGATTGATTCCAAAACTGTTTCTATACCCTGTCCAGTTTTAGCACTTATTAATAAAATATCTTCTTTTTTGCATCCTAGTAGTCCAATAACCTCACGAGTAACTTTTTCAACATCTGCTGCTGGTAAATCAATTTTATTGAGCACGGGTATGATTTCAAGATCAGCTGCCATTGCGAGATATACATTGGCTAGAGTTTGCGCTTGAATTCCTTGTGAGGCATCAACTACTAATATAGCCCCCTCACAAGCATTAAGACTTCTTGATACTTCATAGCTAAAGTCTACATGTCCAGGAGTATCAATTAAATTAAGTTCATAGTTATTATATTTCATACGAACTGGTGCAAGTTTAATAGTTATCCCACGTTCTCTTTCAAGGTCCATTTTGTCTAATAGCTGATTACGCATATTGCGACGTTCAATAGTACCGGTAGCTTCTAGCAACCTATCGGCGAGTGTACTTTTGCCGTGATCAATATGGGCAATGATACAAAAATTTCTAATATGAGATAAATCCATGTTAGGGCATTATACCCCAGAAGTAATCTAGTATTCCACTCCAACTGGTTTAAAGAACATTCTTTTTATCTTTCTGATGACAATTGAAGCTTCACTTAAGCCAAATAAATAGGACATTCCAATGTGCACACTAAAGATAATGATTGAGATAATTAATAGTTTTGTGCCCAGTAGGAAGAAACCTTTATCTAGGCTACCAAGGGGTATTATTGTAAGTAGAATCAAGCCAGTAATAACACTAAATCCAGTGACTGAGAATATTTTAAGAATACCTCCCCAGAAACCTTTATTGAATAGTAGATGGTCTCTTTTAAACATAATAAAGAACAAGATGAGAACTTCTACCATAGAAACAATAGACTGAGATATGGCAAGTCCAGCAGCGCCATAGTTTTGTGGCTTAGTTAAAATGTAAACCAAAAAAACGTTGAAGGAGATTGTAAAAATTGAAACAAACAATGGAGTCTTAGTATCATTTTGAGCATAAAACCACCGTGACACTATCGCATAAATTGTTCTGAAGAAGATTGCTACAGTTAAATAACCAAATAGCATGGATATCTCTGGTGCGTTTCTGGAAAATATTAGTCGTGCAAGATAGCCACGCGCAAAATAACATATTACAAGTACTGGCATTATAGTCCAGACTATGACTCTTAAGACCCTAAGGAAATCGATACGAAAAAGATCTGGCCTACCCTCTGCTAATCGATTATTTAGCCGCGGAAAGGCAGCTGTAGATATTGCTGTCCCAATCAAAAGTGCTGGTGCAGCGGCCAAGGTATAGGCATTGTTCCAATAACTTACATATCCTTGACCAATTCGGGTAGCGAAGTTGGTTTCAACAATATTTTCCATTTGATCCATACCTTGATCCAATGCTCTAGGAGGAAGATTACTAAGAATTCGTCTGAAATCTCGGCTTCTCCAAATTATTTTTGGGGACCAGTGAAACTCAAGGTTTCTTGTTCCAATCATAACGATAAGTAGTTGCAGTACAGCTCCAGATAATGCACCAATACCTAGTCCGACAACACCTATATTGTGCTGAAATACAAAAATACTAGAAATAATACAAAGATTATAAAAGATTGGTGCAATCGCAAAGAAAAAGAACCGTCCAAATGTTTGCTGAACACTAGATAAAATACCAGATATAGTAAATAAGAATGGATTGAATGCTAAGAATCTCATTATTATCACAGCGTCATTGAGCTGAATAGGAGTCAGCTTTGGGGCAACGATATAGTGAATCAGTGGACGAGCGAAAATAAAAATAAAGATGCCTACAAGGCCCATGATGATTGCCAGTAGGTTCATTAAACTATTAGATAGTGCCCAAATACCTTTTCTATCATTCCGATATAAATGTTCGGCCAAGATTGGCATAAATGCTACACCCAATACACCAGCAGCAATCGTAAAATAGAAGAAGTCTGGTATGTTAAAGGCTGCAAAATACGAATCTGTTGAATGTATTCCAACAGCTGGGAAGTTAGCATTAACTAATTTTGTCCTAACGAGACTTAGTAATTGACTCATGAAAGCTGAAGCTATCAGTAGTGCAGCAGCATTACTGAGTGTCAGTTTTTTTACAAATAGTCGTTTAGGCTTTTCATTCATTATTAGTACTTATTATTAAGTATAAATCAGGTCATCATTAGATAACAGTTAATTGTTTTATTTATGTATCGTATCTTGAGGAACCATAACCACTCGTAATTACCTTTTTCTCAGAAATGCTAAGGGCTCCCATGAGACTAGGAACACCTATAATCGTCAAAAAACCAAGACCAAGCAAGCCAAGAAACTTCTTGCGGTCCATGTTTTGTTGCATTACTGAGTTCATTTTTATCATTTTGTTTTGTTTTATTAAACTATAAATAGCTTATGATTTAATAAGCTACTTGTCAAGAGACAAGCTAGAGCTAATTGATGACTGCAGTATAAACAACTGTTCCGGTGTATTGTCCGCTCGATAAATTAGTATCTGCACAAACGCCGTACCAAACATTTGTATTTACGGTAGGATTTGCTGGTAAAGATGAATTAACAACTGTTGAAGGTGTACCGGTACTAGCTGGTACTCCAGAAAAGATATCTGTAATAGGAAAATTACTATTAGTTTTAACAGTTGTTGGTCCTGAGCCAAAACCACCTGATCCATCTACTCTATATCCCCACTGGTTTACTCCAAGAGTTTGAGGATAGCTATATGTACCACTACCTGCTGTAATATTAGATGATCCATTAGATAATGAATTAGATCCTGAATTAGTCGTTAGAGTGACGGTGTAACCTGTAGAACTACCAGTTGTTACAG
>CAITDW010000117.1 GCA_903891235.1 uncultured Candidatus Saccharibacteria bacterium | reverse complement strand
CCAATTCATCATTATAAAATTCTTTTTCTTGGTATGTAAAATTTAAAAAATATTCAGTGTAGGGATTTGCTATTACTTCTGCTTGTATATTTTTTGGTAACCTGGATAAATGCCTTACACTGATGCATTTTGGCCAGTCTGGATCTTTTATATTATTGTAGTGATCTCGCCATCTTTTTAAAAAAGCTTTGAACACCGTATATTTCACATCAAACACACGAGACCCTTCGCAATACCAATTGGCTCTTTTATAATGTGCCAATAATCGTTGACTGTGAAAATCGGTGTATATAACAATTTTTTTACCTGCAAAATCTGTTGAGTAATTGTAAGGATTACAATAAAAATAAATTTTGTCAGAGTTTACTTGGCTCAACGCAGTGAGTTGATTGTTTGGCCATATCTCGGTCTTTTTCCATTGGTCTGGAGACACTATATTCCAATGTTCTTGAATTATTTGATCTATCATTGATTCTTTTTCAAACACTGCATGAAATTTTTCAGACAGTAGCAAAAGATGCAGTAGTAGAAATCCACCGGAGCCACCAGAATATGCAAGATTCCAATTATTCATTTTAGAAGCGTCGGCAACAGTTTTTCAACAATTTGATTAGCAGTAATTACACCGTAGTGATTATAATCTCTTGCCAGGTCCATGGTATCTATTTCTTCAATGTAGTTGACTCTTAGTTTGTCTAGAGATTCAAAAAATGCAATTTTATTTTCATTTGGCGCAAACTCAGGAATAAAACTATGTATTATATTTGTGCCACGGTTAACACTAGATACAAAACGAATGCACTCAATAGTGTTGTCAATATCTGTTTCAACAGTAGAATGTAAATTTCTATATGTTCTTTTTCTAATAGAAAATTCTTGCTCCCAATCAACAACAGTGGACCAGCCGTGCAATATTTCCATTTCTCTGAGAATATTCTTTGGCAAAGCGTGTAAATGATCAAATGTAGTACAGTGCGGCCAATCTGCGTTTTTTACTTCACCATAAAACTTTAACCATTTTTTTAAAAGTATGTCAGATATATTTAATTCGTCTCGATGTATAAAACTCCAGTGTATTATTATTGTTCCTGGATTAATTGTTTTTATTATCTGTACTGTATTTCTTGCAATCCAATTGTTGCTAACACCCTCTGCACTGATGTTTATAGTGCGGCAATTAATTCTTTGTTGCAACATATGAGGCCATGTATGCTCTAACGGGTTTCCTATGCCAACGGTGGCACTGTCGCCCACACACCAGATAGCATTTTTTAATTGTGTTGTTGTGTCTGGCCATTCATTGTCTCGGAATCCACGACTGTTATATACATAATCCACAGAGAACGGATACGATTTAAAATGTTTTTTATTAAAACAATATTCCAATGAATCAGTTCCACAATATGTTAGTTTACTGTTAATTCTATCTGGTACTGTTAAATGAGGCAAAATCATATTGTATTCTCAATTATACGGCTTCCCCATTGGACTGATGTTCTTTTACCCGTTTATCCCTAGTAGGCGTGCAACCAGCTAGAATAAATTCGTCTAACCAGTGTTCATCTATGTACTTTACATATTTGTGATTGGCATCTTCTGTGACAAACTTCATAAGTTTGTCAGGGTCTGTTTCTACAGGAAATCCTATAGTGCGACCCACCCAGTCTATGTAATGTTCTTTATGTAAGAAAAAAGCCTCGTGGTCTAAGAAGTGTACCGGTATGTCGGACTTTAATAACACATTGTAATAGTAATCTTGTGCTATGGGAGTGGTATGTTCTTTGCGTACCCTTAGTTGTTGCAACTGATTAATGTTTT
>CAITDW010000116.1 GCA_903891235.1 uncultured Candidatus Saccharibacteria bacterium | reverse complement strand
TTAATATTTTTTCTTTCAAGTAATTATTGTCTTGTCATACATTTGAAGATGACTGGACAACTAGTTTATAGGGGGCAAAAAAACTTTGGAGCAGGTCATCCTAATGATTCTTTAATTGGTCCATTACCCGACAAAAGTACAAGAGTCACTATTACATTTAATGATGGCTCTCATTTATTCTTTAATGACCAAAGAAAATTTGGATGGATGAGACTTTTACCTGACATAGAGGTTGAAAACCTAGATTTCATGAAAAAACTTGGTCCTGATGCTCTTAGCTCAAGCTTTACTCAGTCTGAATTTTATAAACGAGTTCAACGAAGAAAAAATAGTAGCATTAAAGCCACCATACTTGATCAGACTGTATTGGCAGGAGTTGGTAATATTTATGCTGATGAAAGTTTATGGATGGCTAAAATTCATCCAGCTAGTTTGAGTGGGAGTTTATCTAAAATAAAGTTGAATAATTTATTTAACTCAATAAGAATAATTTTAGAAAAAAGTATTTCTCTTGGGGGATCTACAGATAAAAATTATGTTGATGCAGAAGGTAAAAAGGGTAGTTATTTAGAGTTTGCACAAGTTTTTAGAAGAGAAGGCCAGCCATGTACTAGATGTGGCAATGAAATAATAAAAATTAGAGTTGCTTCAAGAGGTACACATATTTGTCCAAAATGCCAAAGGAAGACAAAATGATACAAGTAATCACTGGTAATAATGATTTAGCAACAAGTCAGGCACTGAAGGATCTAGTTGATGATTTTATTAATTTATATGGTGACTATTCGATAGAAAGGTTTAGTCTAGAATCTATTGAATATCCAGAAATAGTCAGTTTAGTTTCTGCTATGCCATTTTTATCTCAAAAAAGATTACTTATACTTAGTGATTCGGCCAAGAACGATGATTTTATATCTAATTTTGATGATTTTATCTCTAAAGATAATGACTTAGTAGATATAATCATCTACGCAACAAATATAGATAAAAGACTTTCATACTTTAAAAAATTAAAAAAAATTAAAAATTTTAATGAATACTTGACACTAAGCAATAGTCAGTTAGCCTCATATATTGTTAATTATGTAAAGGCTAGACAAGGTAAAATTTCTAACAATGACGCCTATTACTTAGTGAAGAGAGTCGGCGATAACCAGATGTTAATCAAAAATGAGATAGACAAACTTGTTCTTTATAGTCCTGAAATAACCTCTTCAACCATTAACCTATTAACCGAAGAAAAATTAACAACTACGGTATTTAATTTACTAGATAATGTTTTAGTTGGTAATCATAAAAAAGTTATTGATATCTATAATCAACAAAAAAAACTTAGAGTTGATCCTATGCAAATATTTGCCATGTTAATCTGGCAGCTTCATATTTTAAGTATTGTAAAAACAGGAGAGGGTAAACCACTCTCGATTATAGCTAGTGATTCATCAATAAAGTTATTTAACTTAGATAATGCTAAAACAATTACCAATAAATTAAGTTTTGATAAGTTGAAGAATATAATTGATAAGTGTTTTTATCTAGACATAAAAATAAAAACTAAAAGAATTAATATTGATGATGCAATACTTTATCTTTTACTATCTATAAATTAGAATTATTTAGTTTTTTTAGGGGTCGGTTTTTTCTTTGCAACTGGTTTCTTGACTGAAGGCTTTTTTGCAACAACTTTTTT
>CAITDW010000115.1 GCA_903891235.1 uncultured Candidatus Saccharibacteria bacterium | reverse complement strand
TAGCTTCAACAATAATAGCTATTAGTAAAGATATAACCAGTAATATATTTCCATATATCCTAAAACTAGACCAGACGTTGTAGATACAGGCTGAGGCTCTATCTTGCGAATTAACATTGCCATTATTACAATTTGATCCGGAAACTGCAACGACCGGAGTTTTTAGTAGAGATATCACCACATTCTCTGCACTTGCCTCTGCATTGGTAATTGAATTTATTATAGTACATGTCAAATATGATGCTGGCCCACCTGTCGATTCACAACTTGCCGGTTCATCGCCAGAGTTAAAAGGCGCTAATGGATCTGTTGCTGAGATTGTCACATGATTATTATTGGTCGTGTCTATAATAAAAAACTTAATATTAAGCCCAGCATTAAGATTAAAATTAACTGAAAAGTGAGGTATATTAACCCTCTGATCAACAGCGTTGCATGGATCCACTTGGCCTTTCATTGTATTCGGACCAGAATTTACATTAGGAAACGAAATAGATCCACTATTTCCTATGGTATCCAATGTAAAATTACCTGGATTCAGAGTTATAAGATGAAAATTGGGTCCATTGGAACCACTAACAGGGTTAGAGTATAGACTTGGGGTACAGGCATAAACTTCACCCGAAGCTGTCTTAACTATTATACCACCCGTTAAAGATGCACTACTTGTAGGTGGAGTTGTTGTGCCTCCACTGGGAGATGTAGAGCCAAGATTTATACTAATTGAGTTGGTACCACAAACTAAGTCTTGGCTTTTGCTGACAGGTGAGCTGCCGCCTGTAACTGAGAATGAAAAAGTAAACATTGGATTTGGATTAGGTATACCGGGAGAACAATTGTTAAGAAAAACATGATTGTTATTATATGGATCTATGCTTTTTAAAAAATATGTATCATTACTAATTTTGCTAAGAGTGTATGTTTTGTACCATCCACCACCTTTTACAGACTGAAGATAAAGACTATTTGTCGCTGTAGCTTTAAGGGTTATGTTTGACGGTATTGTTCCACTTAGCTTTACTACTGCGCAGATCGTATTGTTATTGCAAGAAGGAGTCGCTGCATAAGTTTTTGATCCAAAGACTATTCCAGCACAAATCAGGCTAAGCAGTAAGTAACCGAAGAATATATTAAAAAACAACCTCTTTTTTTCAGTCTTCATTCATCTAAATTTATACCATTTTTTGATCCTAAATATAAGCATTTTACTAAAAAAAGTATAGAGTTGTTGCTTTAATGGTGTAAAAATAATATAGTTTTAATTGACATGTTAAAAGTATTAAAAAATAAAAACACTATAATCTCTCTTTTTATCCTACTATCTACCTTTACTCCATTGGGATTAGTTTTTGCTAATACTCAATGTGGATCTACAGACCATCAACAAGTAAATACCACAATCGACCTGGGATGTAGTACGACTGGAAACCCAATTTCAGATCTTTTCTTTGCAATTGTAAGATTATTGGCAGATGGTGTTGGTCTCATAATAGTTGGATCTACAATATTTGCCGGCATTCAATTTGCAACAGCTAGAGATAACCCAGAAGCTGCACAAAAAGCCAGAGGTAGAATTCAATCCAATATTTTTGCTTTAATTATGTATCTTTTTGCATTTGCACTAATTAACTTCTTGGTACCGGGAGGATTCTTCGCATGATCAATCTAAGCCTTTTTGCCTCCAACACTTGTTCTACTGGCGGAATGTTCTTAACCCTTCCTCACTGGTACCAGTATCTGCCGAAAGGTCCAGACGGATGTCCACAATTTTTAGCGTTAGGAGACATTTGGCTGATTGCTTTAGCGGTTATTGAAATGTTACTACAAGTAGTGGTTTTAATATCTATTGCTATGGTTATCTATGGCGGAGTACAACTTCTAACTAGTCAAGGTCAACCAGATAAGGTTGGGAAAGCTAGAAGCACCATTATTAATGCCTTAATTGGCGTTTCTATTTCTATTACCTCAGCATTATTGATATCATTTTTAGCGGGGAAAATTGGCTAATGTATTCAAAGCTAATCAATATAAAGTATTTTGCAGCATCAATTTCATGTCCAGATGGTGAAACTGGCTGTAATGGATCAACTAATTTACCTGGATCAACACCTACGAATGGTACTATTTCTACTGTTTTGGAACTTGCTCTCGGAGTAATTGGCATAGTAGCCGTTATTTATATAATTATTGCTGGCTTGCAGCTGGTAACATCTGGAGGTAACCCAGAAGCCGCCAAGAAAGCCAGAGAGACTATAATTTATGCAATAATTGGCTTGGTAGTTTGTGTAACAGCCGAGTTTATTGTCGGAACATTTTTAAGTAACCTTTGATATGAAAAAGAAATTTGTTTTACCTATCCTAATCTTCCTAGCACTATCCTCGATTGTTGTAATAGCGCCAAATGCCCACGCATTGGTGTCACGTTCATTTGCTGCCGATGTATTAAATGGACCTTGCGCCAATACTACCCTAAATACTACGGGTGCTGAAAACTCAGTCAGCAATTCGCCAATATGTAAAGATAACCAACCATCTGGGTCAAATCCGATTTATTCTGTAATAGCAACTGTTCTAAAATTACTATCTTATACTATTGGTTTTGCCGCGGTTGTATCGGTTATTATAGCTGGACTGAGACTAATTCTATCTGGGGGGGATCCAGAAACAATGAAACAAGTTAGAAATACAATCATATATGCAGTCATTGGAATAATTATTGCCGCTCTTGCACAAGTGATAGTTGTTTTTGTGCTTAATAAGCTCTAGTGTATAATGAGGATTACTATGAAAAAAATATACAAATTTACCCAAACAATCCTATTTACACTAAGTTTTGTCTTTATGCCCATTACTTTTTGCTCTCCAGCTTTTGCTGCAATAAGTAACTCTGCGAATTATGCTTGTAACGGGGTTGGTTTAGATTCGAATGCATGTGGTGCCACAAATGGAACTAGTATCGATAGCGTACTAACTACTGTTCTTGATGTATTGTCCTGGATTGTTGGTGTTGCCGCTCTTATTATGGTCATTATTTCGGGATTTAGATATATTGTCTCAGGTGGCGACGAGGCTGGAGTTAGAGGTGCTAAAAATTCTCTTATTTACATTGTGGTTGGTATTGTTATTGTTGCAGCGGCCCAAATAATTGTACAATTCGTAATTCATAAATCCACTAGCTAATAATTAATATAGCTATTGTTTAAATTATTGGTT
>CAITDW010000114.1 GCA_903891235.1 uncultured Candidatus Saccharibacteria bacterium | reverse complement strand
TTTTAATATCTTCTGGCAGAAAGGATTGATCTCACAAAAAGCTACTGTTTGCATTCCTGCTTTTTCTAGCCCAAGAGAAAATCCGCCTATTCCTGAAAAGATATCAAATACTGATAATGATTTTTTAAGCATCTCTTTCCTAACTAATTGATATATTTACTGCTTCTAAGCAATTATAACATAGCTAGTTTGATTCTTAGTTTTCTCGCTTCTTGAAATGATGATAAACCTCTGGCTCTTTCCGAGACTTAGCTTCCTTGAGTTTGCGCTCTTGAACCAGTTCTCTGTACTTTTTGAATTTTTCTGCTAGATCTTGGCTAATAGAAGCTACCAATTCTCTATCTTCAATTTCTTCAGCTATAGTACGAGGTTTAAAATAAGAGAATTTCTTTTTTAAATTATCCTGTTTGCTCGAGCCAAGAATGACTGCATTGTTCTTGGAATATTTTTTTAAATTACCCATTTTTGCATTATGAGCAGAGTTTAAATTATGTTTCTTGTGATGGGCGTCAATTAGATCAGCGTTGCTTTCTAAGACTCTAACTATACCTCCACAACCAAACATACGAGGTTCTAGATTAAATGATTTCACTTTTTCTTTATCAGAAAAAAACTTATTAACAGAAGCTGGACATATAAAAATTTGATCTAAATGATCGTGACTATCGTTATAAGAAATCATACATTGAATTGCTTCTTTGATTGCCTTATCGACCTTAATGCTTCTATCTGAATCTCCCATAGCTATCCTTATATTAAAAACAATACTTTATATATGAATATAGCAGAGTAGATCAATATTTTTGTATAGAGGAGAGAGTTAGGTTCATTTCCGAGGAGGAATAATGAACCCAAAGCCTTAGAACAGAAACTACTTTTTAACGAAAGAAAAAAAATAACAAATGTATAAGTTTGGAGACTTGTTTGTTATTTCTTGGGAAGGATTTTAGAAAAACTTCTTATACTAACTATATCACATTATCCATTTCAAATTATGAAAATCGTTAATAATATTAATTGAAGCTCTGTGAAAAAAATCATAATCTTCAATTACCTCGTTATTTTTAGCAAAAAACTCTAAATCAATTTCAAAAAAACTTACTAAACAGAATGAATCCTCATTTTTACTATGCATACATCTGAAAAAATTTCTTGCCCTAGCCTTTTTTGCTTTTTGAATTTTTTTTTAATTTGCATAATACTTCTCATATTGCTTCGCAAACTTTTTATCTTTTTTCGTTTCTATCAAAACTAAGTTTTTACATTGGTTAGCAAGTATTTCTAGATCATCTACCGATTCTGATAGTTGGTTTAAATTCTTTGTTACCAGAATCTTTTGGTTGTGAATTTTATAGACAGGAGCTAGAAAGTTTTCATTATCGCCGAGTGAGCTATGCCCAACCCAATAATTGATATCTATCAAATCTTTGTGATCAGCAAGTAAGTTGTAAATACTAGTAATATGCTGTTGTACAACGGTGGTAAACTTACCTTTTACCCAATACGAAGTTTTATTCTTTTGTGGCTGTTTAGCTTTCTGAATTTGGGTATAGACTTTCTTAATACTAGAATTCCCAGTTGCCACTTCTTCTTTTTGCTCTTCAGTTCCTTGCTGTTGAATTTTATCGTACTGAAAAGCTGTCATATGACCTACGTTTGCCATTTTTGCAATAGCTTCTAAAGCACGACCACCAGTTTCTTTTGCTGAACTTGTGTACACTGGTGTACTAATGTTGATATTGTCTTTATTTAAGTCATTCCTAGCACCTTGTCTACTCTTAGCTTTCTCAGCTTCGAACTCCTTGAATCTATAAGCTAAGTCTAATCTTGTTGCTGTGCTTAGATTACGCCTACTAAACTGGTTGTTGATCATCCAGAGCTTTACGTCTAACTCACTCTCTATACCCTTGATCTGGCGAGTTTCAAAAGGAATGTCGTGTTTACAGCAAATGGTATAACGATGGTGTCCATCGATAATCGTGTTATTCCATACTATTAGAGGCTCTCTGCATCCATCTGTTAGTATACTCCATTCCAAGCCCTCCAGTTCCTCAGCAGATAAAGGTGGTATCAGATCTTGGAATTCTTTATTAATTAATAAATCCAT
>CAITDW010000113.1 GCA_903891235.1 uncultured Candidatus Saccharibacteria bacterium | reverse complement strand
GGAGCGTTTGTCGAAAAAGGCGGTGTCGTATTCATCTGCTTCGATGACGAAAAAAGAAATTCCCCCTTGCACCTCTTTGTCTAAAGGGGGAACAATAGCGGCACCCTCATTATTTTTATCCCCTTTGGTTAATAAAGGCGATGGGGGATTTAGCCGTGCAGATATACCAAAATTATGTGGCACTCCACCGATAAGGAAGCCGGGATTATGTCCCGCGTATTCAAGTATCCACGCTAACATGGAAGCGGTGGTGGTTTTTCCGTGTGTACCAGCAACGGCTAGCATTTTCAAATTCTTATCTTTTACAATCTGATTAATTAATTCATCTCTTTTAGATGATTTAATAGAACTATCTTTAATGAATTTGAATTCCTCTGAATCGTTATTTTCAATTGCAACAGCTGAAGAATATACATACCAATCTATTGGATTTTTATTATAAACTCGATTAATATTTTCATAAGTTTGATGGATAACTATATCTTCTATACCCTGTTTTTTTAGATAGTCTATATAGGTTGAATTTTGTTTGTCGGATCCAGAAACTTCATAGCCAGCCTGTTTGGCGATTAACGCCAAAGGTCCAATTGCTGTTCCGCCAATTCCTGAGAAGAAAATATGCATAATTACAGTCTACCATGAACTTAAAATATGCTAGACTGGTCTTAAATACTTATGAAAAAAAATCCCCTTAAGTCACTATTAAAAATTAAACCAATATATTTGTTTATAGCACTACTAATTGTTTCTGTAATTTCCATAATCAGTCTCAGGGCAAACAACCAAGAGATGGGTAGTTTAAGGAACAAAGTTTTTAGCGCAGACAAATCTGGGCAGAACGTTCAAGGAGCATTAAATGACTTAAGAAATTATGTTAATTCTCATATGAACACTAATTTATCTTCAGGACAAAATTCAGTTTATCCTCCAATCCAGTTAAAATACACATATCAGCGACTTGTGGTTGCCGAAAATACACAAGCAAAGCTGACTAATTCAAATATCTATCATGATGCTCAGATATATTGTCAACAGATTAACTCATCAGCTTTTTCGGGCAGAACTAGAGTGCCTTGCATAGAAAGTTATGTTCAGTCTCATGGTGTTAAAACCTCTCCAATTCCAACTGGTTTATATGAGTTTGATTTTATCTCACCTAGTTGGTCTCCAGATTTAGCTGGCTGGAGCCTATTATTATGCAGTCTTCTTCTGTTTCTGCTAGGTATTAATATAATTTACAATCGAATAAGTCGTGATAACTAAAAAGTAGGATTTTATTGACCAGGAGTTTTAGTAGTTGTTGGGCTAGTAGGTGGTGTATTGGTGGTTGGGCTAGGTTGGTTACCTGTACTCGAAGATGGCGTAGTATTGCTAGTACTTGGAGCAGTTGGCGTGCTTGAGTTATTGCTTTCAGACGATTGAGGATTAGAACTAACTGGTGCAGCTGATGAATCACCTGAGCTACAAGCAGAATTACTTTGTCCAGATTTCTCATAGCTAGCAATTGATGATGCAACCTTTCCTTCTGGACTAATATTCTCCCAGAAAGATACCTGAGACATATTTATTATCATCTGATTTAACGGATAATGAATTTGCTGACAACCTAACTGAGTTAATTGAACATTGCTAGAAGCAGTTTTCGAGCCCGATTGGGGGGCAATAAAGTAAACATCATCTAGTACGAGGTATTGACTGCTTATGCTCTTTATATGGCCAAAATATGTGGAATAGATAACCTGCCCATTATTATTACCAGAACCCAAGAAAACAGCTTGAAAATCTTTCGTATTTACGTAATTCGATGCTTTATTGCCACCTAAATAAATAAGTAATAGTAGACATACAATTACTATCAATGAGGAATAAAGCAAAAATAGTTCAAAAAATTTAAGAGTTTTTAAATTAGAGGTTTTTTGGATGTTTGGTTGGACAGTTTTACTCATAGCTGTCGGTGCAGTTTTTGCACTATTACCATTAGCAGTCTTGTTTACCTTTATATCCATAAAACCCCTCTAAATTACTTTTTAATAACTATCAATATACTTAGTTTAGTATATACGCTTATGAAAATAAACTATAATCCTATAAAAAAAAGTATTTGACAAAATAAAACCCAACAGGGTATGTTAATAATACAAATAATAACTATAAGAGAGGGAGAACTATAATGGCTTATAAGCACACAAACTCTAAAGGGGTAACTTACTACCTGAATTCAAAAAACGTAATTCTTCGTGGGGGCAAAGAACAAAGAATTTATTATTTCTCTAAGGATGAACGCCCAGAGGCTTCTGACCTTCCAGAAGGTTTTATTGTTAACGAAAACCCACGAAATGGTTTCCTAACAGTTAAGCGTGGATAATACACGCTAAATAAAAGAATAGCGTCTTGGTAGAAGCCAAGGCGTTTTTTTTGTTATAATGAGATAAACAATGAATAAAATTATAGATGTAAAAAATTTAACAAAGTCATATGATGATAAATTAGTAGTCGATCATATTAGTTTCGAAGTCCAAAAGGGTGAAATATTTGGTATATTGGGTCCTAACGGTGCAGGCAAAACAACCACCCTGGAGATGATGGAGACTTTAAGAGAGATAGATGAAGGCATTGTGGTAATTAATGGCCTAGACGTATCGAAAAAGCCTCAAGAGGTGAAATATATAATAGGCGTACAACCGCAGACTCCTGCATTTCAGGATAAAACTAAGGCTTCAGAAATAATTGAATTGTTTGCAGCGGCTTATGGTGAAAAAGTCGATCCTATTGAATTCTTGAATGATGTTAACCTTAAAGAAAAAGCCAATAGCTATGTCGAAAAATTATCTGGTGGCCAAAAACAAAGATTATCTATAGCCGCTGCTCTAGTCCATAAGCCAAAAGTATTTTTTCTTGATGAACCAACTACAGGTCTGGACCCTCAGGCCAGAATTAACCTTTGGGATTTAGTTCGGAAAGTTAGAGATAGTGGTGTGACGGTAATTATGACCACTCATTATATGGAAGAGGCAGAAATGCTTTGTGACCGAGTCGCAATTATGGATAAAGGGAAAATCATAAACATCGATACTCCAGCTAACTTAATTAAGCAATTATTAGATAGGGGATTCAAGAAGAAGCATGTGGTTGAACAAGCCACCCTGGAAGATGTTTTTATTGACCTAACAGGAAAGGCTCTAAGGGACTGATATGAAAAGAAAATTTTATACAGTAATGGTTTTTGCCAGGCTTAATACAAAAAGATTCTTTAGAGATAAATTGGCTATATTCTTCGCAATTATTTTTCCATTAGTTTTTCTTTTTGTATTTGGTGGAATTTTTTCAAAAAATAATGGTACATCATTTAAGGTGGCAGTCATAAATCAGTCAACAACTACTTTTGGTAATAGTTTTGCTGAGGAAATTAAATATAATAAGCTTTTTAAAGTCGACAAAACTATTATGGATATTTCAGCAGCAAATTCTAAAATGTCTAAGAATCAACTTGATGCTAGCATTATCATTCCAAGCAATTTTGGTCAGATAGATAAGGGAATTGCTAGAGGTAAAATAAACGTCATATACACAACAAATTCTGAACAAGCAGGATCAGCAATAGTTGCAGTATTAAATGGACAACTTGAGCCAGTAAATGCCAAAATTTTAAAATCATCACCACCATTTAGCGTAGTGAGTACATTATCCACAAACAAGTCTCTAACAGCTTTTGACTATACATTTTCTGGACTTCTTGGCTTTTCAATTATTGGACTAGGTATTTTTGGCCCAATAAATGTCTTCCCTGAGCTTAAAAAACAAGGTATATTAAGACGTTTTCACACTACACCTCTAAGAGTATGGCAGTATTTTGTAGCTACTATGATTTCTCAGGCTATCGTAGGACTTGTGGCGATTGCTGTACTGTTTAGTGCTGCAATTACTATCTTCCATCTTAAAGTAACCGGAAATTATATGGAGATAGTGCTATACATAATCCTAAGCATCATAACTATACTAGGAATTGGACTGGCGCTAGGTGGATGGGCTAAAAATGAACGTCAAGCTGCACCACTGTCTAATATTATTGTTTTTCCAATGATATTTCTGTCAGGAACCTTTTTCCCAACTTATCTAATGCCAATTTGGCTTCAAAAAGTCTCTTCTTTTCTACCCTTAACTCCAGTCATAAATGGCATAAGACTTTTAACTACAGAAGGCTATCATCTTATTAACTTAGGTCCTCAGTTATTGGCCCTAGGAATATGGATAATAATAATTTATTTAATTGCCTTTAAAGTGTTTCGTTGGGAATAGACAAATAAGCTTGAACGTGATATAATATAATCATTATGGAAAGCCAAAGAAATCTCAACATAGTTCATAACGAAAATATTCGCAATCATCAAATCGGTGGAGAAACTGATGGCATGAAAAAAGAAATTGCCATAGATATTGGTTTTGGGGATCCTTCTGAAGAAACTACTGCAAGAATTAAATCGATACTTGGATTTAAGGCACTGGATGAATCTATCGCAGTAAATACAGTCAGAAAGGGTGATTCTCAGGTTGAAGCCTACTACAAACATCTTGATGATCATTTATCTCGTACAAATAAGCAGGTTATCGATCCTAATTACTTTAAGTAGAAATTTATGTCTGAAAAATTTAATAATAGTGCTACTGATATAGATTTAAATTCTCCTAATTCAATATCCAGAGCATTGAAGCCTGAATATTGGGATATAGCAGAAGAAGATTATCGGGTAAATCCAGAAAATTTGCCTTATGCCGATCCAGATAAATACGCTGCTCGACTTTATAACTTTAAAGCAGCTCCACTAAACAAAAAATTTAGCTTGTCATATTATGATGATCACATTGACCCTCGGCAACAAAGGTTAGTCAATGTTGCGGTGACACCCCTTGAATATAACCTAATACTTCGTAGTCTTAATCCTAGAGCACTAGGCAATATAGCAATTAGTAGAACTCTTACGGCCCAGCCATTAGATAATCCAGATGATAGATTCGCTGCTGGAGAAAGAGCAGCTATATATGCATACGAGAATAAGCTAGGCGCAATGATCGACTACAGAGAAGGTAGCATCATCCCTGATATAAAAAAAATAAATAGATTAATTGAAGCAACTAAATACCCAGGTTTAGCTAGGGGTAGAGAAATGAGAATGAGATTAGATATGGGTTGGATTTTGAATCATGTCATCGAAGATATGTTTAGCGCACTCAAAAGTCAAAAAAATTGGACCGATGAACAGCAAGATTTAGCTAGAACTACCACCTTCAGAAGAATTTTTTTTGAAACAGAGGATAATCAACATATAACATATTTCAGAAATTTAATGGGCGTTAATAGATCATGGTTACTTCGCAAACAAGCTCTAGTTAACGACCGAGTAAACAGCATCAATAGAATTATAAATGATTAAAAAACCAATTTTCATACTAGCTCCAATGGATGATGTGACGGATACTGTTTTTCGACAAATCATTAATGATCTGTCAAGACCAGATGTTTTTTATACTGAATTTTGTAATGTTGATGGTATACAAAGCCCAGGTCGAGATCATGTAATTAAAAAACTTAAATATTCTAAAAAAGAATTACCTATTGTTGCGCAGATTTGGGGAAGGGTACCTGCAAATTATAAAAAAACAGCTAATGAACTAGTTGCATTAGGATTTAGTGGGGTGGATATTAATATGGGTTGCCCGGCTAAGACTGTAACTAAAAATGGTTGTTGTAGTGCGTTAATAGACAATAGAGAGTTAGCATCTGAAATAATCCAAGCAACTAAATCAGGATTAAAGGGCAGACTCCCTTTGAGTGTTAAAACCAGATTAGGTAAAAACTCAATTGATTATTCATGGATTGAATTTTTACTTGAACACGATTTAGACTTACTCACAATACATGCAAGAACAGTTCGTGACATGAGTAAGGTACCAGCCAGGTGGGACGCCATAGAAAAAGTTGTTCAGTTAAGGGATAAAATATCTCCAAAGACTAAGATTATTTTGAATGGTGATATAACGAATCGAGATCATGGTAATGAGCTAGTAGAAAAATATAATCTTGATGGAGTGATGATTGGTAGAGCAATTTTTCAAAACCCATTTGTATTTAGTGAAGTTAAGGACATATGGCAGAAATATACAGTCAAACAAAAAATAGAATTATTTAAAAAACATATAAAACTTTATAGTAAAACCTGGGGCGATAGTAGGCAAATTAATGTTCTAAATAAATTCTGCAAAGTATATATTGAAGGTTTTGATGGGGCGAAAGAGTTTAGGCAAGAACTTATGCTAAGCTCCTCAGCAAAAGAATTAATAACTAAGTTAGATAAGTATTTGATACAATAATGCTTATGGATCGACCAAGAAAATCTCTAAGCAATAAGCATAATTTTATTTATCCCAACGATACTGGAAAAGAATACAAAAAAGCTCTAGGAATTGTTTTGTCTTTTCTGTTGATCAGTGGACTAATAACCTTTAGTAGAGGATGGGGACTTAAATATCTTTGGCAGGATTTTATGGCCATATTACTTATTTTTTCTGCAGCATATAAGATGTTTCGATATGAAGAATTCATTAAAATATTTTCTTTATATGACATTATAGCTATAAAATTCAAACCCTGGCCCTATATTTATCCATTTATAGAAGTCACAATTGGCGCTAATCTTCTATTAACAAATGGATCCATTTCTATCTATTTATTAACAATTATTTTTTCTAGCCAAATTATATACTCTGTCTTAAAACAAAGATCTCATAATCTACAGTCAATGTTTGCTTGTTTAGATAATAACTTAAGAATTCCAATATCCTTAATAAGTTTTTTTGAGGGAATTATTCTACTAATATTTAGCTTATTCTTGTTAGTGTTTTATAGATAAATTATTAATCTATTTTATATTTCCGGAAGTACTAATGAGTGTTTGAAAGAGTTTTGCTTGAGCTGCTTGTGTCGTATTAACTACTGCTGTAGTAGAGCATTGTGTAACAGATGAATTTGATACTAGATAAGAGTTTGAAACTTGCTTGATGAATGTTTCACCTGTAGGCAGTTTGGTTGTGTTCATTGAGTATGTTCCAGTAGATGATTTAAGATCACCAATACCGGTTCCGGCTGTGCTAGCACACTTTGGATCAGCAGTTGTTAAACCAGTAGTGGAAAATGTAGCCTTACTAGTTGTTTTATCATAAGTATAGTTTAAGCCAGCGAGAGTTACTGGTATGTTATTTATAGTTATACCAAGTTCTGGAACGCTCAAAGTTGTTGCTGCAGATGTAGCGCCTGCAGTTGGAGCTTGCACTTTAATAGTAGATATTTTTGCATTTAAAGCCTTTAATTTATCATTTAAAGAACTAATCTGAGACTGCTGAGTCATAATTTGACTATTTAATGTGGCATTTTGAGAATTAGCACTTGTTAATAATTTGTGTTGCCAATAGTAAACTCCACCAACAGCTAACAGTAGGATTACAATAAATATATATCCAAAGATAAATCTATGAGATTTTTTCATTTTTGGCTGAACTGGCATTTGCCTATTCATATCATGATTTTGCATGTTTGGGTTCGTATTAAAACCAGGTTGAGCCTGATTCATTGGCTGCTGCCCATACATATTTTGTTGATTTTGTTGTTGTGGTTGAGAAGGTTTTATATCCATATACTAAGAATAAATTATATGGCAAGTTATTGCAAATTACTTATGCTTCTTATTTTATTAGTCCACCCCATTCCACAACAGTAAATCCTTTTCTTGGGATAGCTGCCAATTTTTCTATAGGGATAACAATTGGCTGGTTTAGTCCTTCTGAATCTAGGAATATTCTAATAACTGTATCTGGGTTAGGGGTTATCTTTAATGGTGCGATTTTATTCACTTGGTTGGTGCCAAACCAGGTTAGTCTGACATAGGGTGTTTTGGGTAATTTAGGCAACCAATATTCAAGGAAGTCTGTTCTTTCTTGGCTGTTTAGGCCTAGCTCTTTTAAGTTATGAACAACTGTATCTTTTAAGTCCGCCTGCTTAACTATGATGCCTGAGCTTATATCTGGATAACTCTTTCCAATCCCTTCCCAAAAAAGATTCCTATAAATAGCATGATCGCTATTGGTAAGAGTGCCGTTAGGTTGAGCTATGACATTCCAACCATTATTATATTCTGGTATTGAGTTCGTTATATTAGCATCAACTTTTACGGAAACTTTAGTAGTTTTTGTTGGATATAGGTAAATTACTGGTTTACCACAACCACCTCCAGCAATATATGAAGTATTATATAGTGCTGAATATTGACCAAGTGAGTTTTTATAGAAAACAATACTATGTTGAGTCAGGAAGTCTTGCATACTAACTTGCTTGTTGGTCGGATTATTGAAGTTTTGATCATTGTAGGCTTTAAGGGTCTGAATATATATTTCACTGTTTGTGGCATTATTCATTTCATACAGCGACTGACCATCATTCGTTATGCCTATTTTTGTGTATAAAGAACTATCATCTAGAACAATGTCATAAAATGATCCACCAAAAGAACATCCATGGAATCCGTTATCAAATATATCCTTATTGGTTGACTTGTCGCTAAATGTAATTTGACCAGCTTTATATTCTCCAAGTGCAGGAGCCGGCTGATAATAGTACGGTCTTTTGTCGAAACCAGTAATATAATATCTATCTGCCTGATAAGTATTTCCTAAACCAGGTTTTGTTTCATGAGACACTTCTCCGTACTGTGTTTTATAGTAATCAGTAACTTTTTTACTGGAATTATTCACTGGACTACCAATATCTGAGAAGCCAGGGCTATTTTCAGAATTTAATATAAAATTAGATCCATTAAGATTGATTGAAGTTGGGAGGTTAAGCTCAGGATAGGATATAGTTTGATCAATTTTAGTATTTATTCCCATCTGACCATTAAATTTATGAGTTAATTGATCAAAATAATCCTTAGAATAGTTTTCTAAAATTATATTATTACCATTATTGCTTAAGAAAAGCATATTAAATTGTCCTACAAATTGATAAGAGGCTAAAATAATATCTGATCCATCAGAAAGTTTCCCAATAGCATAAAATTTATATGCTGGGATAGGCTCAGTTTTAGCACAAGTATTATCCAAACAGTTATCTTCATATAACTGAGTTTTATTAAGTACAGTAAAATCTGTAATGGGTTTTTCTATAGCATTTTTAAACCAAGTTCGATCATTTATTTGAGTATCTCCATTGGCTAACGTAACGGCGGTAAATTGAGAACTTACGGGTTTAGAGATTGTTTTTTGTGTGGTAGATAATTTTTTTACTGAACTAGTAGGCTTCTTGTTATTGCTTATAAATAAGTAGGACGCTAAACCAACGACTATAAGAGCTAGGGCAACTGTTATTAATATAAATATTTTTTTTCTAGATTTGGGATTATTATTTTCGGGCTGTAAATTGGTTTCTGGATTTACCGGATTTAATTCGTTAGTGCTATTAAAAGAAGATTGATTGTCATGATTCATCTTATCGTCATTGTAGCTCATATTAGATAGGATTTTCAGTAAGCTTTTACTTATTTAATATGTAATTAGAAAATCTTGCCTAAATATTGGTGGGGATGGCAGGATTTGAACCTGCGACCAATCGGTTATGAGCCGACTGCTCTAACCACTGAGCTACATCCCCTTATGAGTGGTTTTTCCTTATAACAGATAAGAGTATATCAGATTTGTTATGATCTGGTATATAATAAAATATGTAAAATGTTAGATCAAATAAAAAACAACTATTATCAAAAGATGAAGAATAATTTAGGCGACATTAGATTTATTGTTCTAATGGTTTTTCTGGCAATAGTTTTCCTTGTTACATGGAGTGGTATTAAGACAGTTCAGTCTAATTATAAGCTACAAAAAAAAATAACTAAAATTAACCAATCCAACCAACTCCAAAAATTGAAAAACAACAATCTTTCACTGCAAAATAATTATCTAAACACAAATCAATTCATAGAAATTTCAGCTAGACAGAATTTTGGTTTGGGAGCATCGGGTGAATCAGAAGTAATTATCCCAAAAGGCATTGCCCTAAAACAACTAGCGCCTTTAAAAGGTAATCAGATTACAGATTCAGAAGTTCAAACTATCGAAAAGTCATCACTGCAAAATAATTTCCAAGCCTGGATAAGTTTTTTCATGCACCACTAAAAAAGCTGCGTTGACAAAATTACCTCTGTTGTGTATAGTTATTTTAGATTTTGCTTTAAAGATTAAGTAAATAAATCCACCATATCGCGGGGTGGAGCAGCGGCAGCTCGCGTGGCTCATAACCACGAGGTCGCAGGTTCGAGTCCTGCCCCCG
>CAITDW010000112.1 GCA_903891235.1 uncultured Candidatus Saccharibacteria bacterium | reverse complement strand
ATTTTATCGACATAGTTTTGTTGATAAACTTTCATTACTTGCTCAATACTATTACGATACGCGTCAATATTAAATTGCTTATTCTCATAATCGTAACTATGTACAAGATTTGATACTAATCTCTGTTGCGATATAACACCTGCCATATTATCAAACGTAAACCCCTTGATTGTACCGATACGTTGAAAATACGGGGCATCGGTAGGTGTAAAATATCTCTCAGTTAACCCTTTTCCATCTTGATCGGTAAAACCGCCGACTTTTAAAGTCTCTAAATAAATGCTACCACCAGAATCTGTTTCCGGTATATACGCACGATCAAAAAACTGCTTTAAGCTTTTTAATGTAAATTCTCTCGGATATCTTTCAAGTTGTAGAAAGCACTGATCAAAATTACTAGTTTTATTTGATACATGTCTTGATAAGAGATAGTTCAGACTATCTAAGCCTTTATAGTTTGCAGGTGAAGAAAAGAATATATTAGTACCACCTATATCCCAATCAATATTTTTTTGATCAATTTCATCTTGTGGTAAACTAGATGTATTTTCAATACCGGGAATCGTGACAGCAAAGCTAATAGGGTACCCTTCATCATCAGGGAAAGCAGCTTTAAGAAATTCTCGTATTGCTATACCTGTTGGCACAGCTCTATCTTTATTGTCAGCGTTATTTTTAAGAGCTGAAAGGCTACCTATTCTTGCAGTAGAGAAATTAACATTTTTTTCAGCTAAGAGCTGATAGTATAGATCCCAAAAATATAATTTTTTATATTTTTGGTCTGGTGAATCGCCTGTTACTTCCTCAGAGTTATAAATTGCAAAATCATATAACATTCTAAAATATTTTTGACCTTCTTCAGATCCCATATTATTAGTCATCGTGCCATCAAGCTGAGGCATTATTTCAATACGTAGAATATCACGAGCTTCGCCTCTAAAGACAAACCCGGCGTTTATATCACTTGTAGTATCACCGCCCTTACCTGCATTACTATTATTAGTTGTATTGCCTATATTATTGTAATAACCGGGATTGGTATGAGGATTTGTTTCTGGTGTATCTCTTTCTATAATATCATGAGAGTTGTCAATAACAATATAACCTTGTTGATAAAAGTTATTAAGCGTATCACTAATGAATATAGATTTAATGGCAGATGGTTTGATATCTTGAGCTTGAGACTGAGTTCCGGCAACACTGATTAATGTAACCTTGAAGATATAATCATTATTATTAATTCTATGGTTATAAGCATTATTAGGCTGTGTTGTCAGAGTGCTCATTTATTATTGAAGTGCTGCGTTGATTTCCTTTAAAATATCAGGTACATACTCCGGTTTAATAACTTTAATGACTGTACCGGAAGCAGGTAATTCAAAAGGATTAAAAATTTTATTTGTTAAAAGAATAAGCCACCAGAGTTCGATAGTTTGATAAGCGTTAAAGCTTACTGTTGTCCAGGGTTGTTGTTCACGAACAGTAATATAAAATAAAGCACGCTCGTCGAGTTTTTCCGGTAAAAAAACAGATTGTATAAGATTATAAAAATACTGGTTATCAGTTGTTTGATATATCTTAAAGATCTTTTCATATCTATAAACACCTAGATTAGGTAAAGTGGAGATAGAATTTTGATATTGTCCGTCCATGTAGATATTTAACTATATCTTATGATTTTAAAACTTAATTCTTATACGTTAGCGCCGAGGCTATCGTTATTTGGTGTTACGAGGGTATTAACAATGGAGGAGGATGT
>CAITDW010000111.1 GCA_903891235.1 uncultured Candidatus Saccharibacteria bacterium | reverse complement strand
GATTTTACAGCATCTTTGATAGCTTTATCTAAATCTTCATCTATAGATTCCCCTTCATGGAGAGAAGATAAGATGATACTGATCTTATTTCTGGCCTTAATAGTACTCGCTGTCAGTTTTTCTAGCTCTTCTTTGGCTTTGCCCTTATATGACCTTCCCATAATTCTAGCTTCAGCCATAAGTTCAGTCATTTCAGAGTAAACTTTTTTAAGCCTATTCTCCACCTGCTTAGTCGTTTTTTGGGCAGTATTTTTTATATCCTTACGAGTATCTTTGCCAGATTTAGGGGCTGTGAGTAGTCCAATGCCATAGCCAGCTACTCCAGCTATAATTGCGCTAAGTGCTATTTTCTTTTTATGATTCATAATACAACCCTCCTTAATTTTTCTTAAAAATACTTGAATAAATATTTTTGAACATCCTTGAAAAAACTACTCCTGAGCTTATATTCTCAAGCATAACACCTATTTTACCAGCTGATTCAGCAACTTCTTCTAGCTTCGTAGTTATAAGATTTACAGATTTGATTAGAAAAGTTAGTCTTATCATTAAAATTATTCCAACTATTAAAAAGATAATTAGAAACAGAGAATTAATTATGACTAGTGCTTCAGTAAATTTATCCATACTAAATATACTATTACACTTATTTTAACTTATTGCAAGATATCTACAAGATATTGTCTGAAATCATCCTTGATGTCTTCACGCTTCAAAGCAAAATCAACAATAGTTTTTAAATATTCTAGCTTATTACCAGCATCATAATATGTACCGTTTTCGATTTCTTTAGCAATAATCTTTTTACCATCGGCCACCATTAATTGTAAAGCATCGTTCGCATACAGTTCTCTTCCCTCGGGTAATTCCTCTTCAGCTCGATGAAGATATTTAAAAACATCTGGGGTTAGCAAAAATCCAGAACAAGTTGCGAGATCTGAAGGTGAATTACCAATTCCAGGCTTTTCTACAATTTTATCTACTTCAATGACTCCATTACCTATATCTTTTCCGCCTGCAAAGCCATAACGGTCATAATCTTGTTCGTATTTAGCTTTCACGACTGATAATACTGGAGCTTCATGTTGATTATAGGCATCAATCATTTGTTGAAATCTTAGAGGTTCAGAGACTATAAAATCATCGCTCCATGTATAAATAAATGGCTCATCACCAATTATGTGTTCTGCATTGAGTAACGGTGTTCCTGATCCATAAACACCTTTTTGACGAATATAAATAAAATTTGCCATATCAGCGATAGCTCTTATTTCATCAAGTAGTGGTTTCTTGCTTTCACCACCCCGCTTTAAGTTATTAACAAGATCTTGATTGGGTCTGTCAAAATGATCTTCAATACTTCTTTTGCCGTAACCAGTTACAATGACAATATCTTCAATGCCAACTGCAACTAATTCCTCAACCACATATTGAATGATTGGCTTATCAATTAAGGGTAGCATTTCTTTGGGCATGGCTTTAGTCTGAGGAAGAAATCTTGTGCCAAATCCGGCGGCTGCTATAACTGCTTTTGTAACTTTTTTCATTGTTTTAATCTTATCACAACTTAATTAGTTGGTTAATGATTTTTTGAGCTATGGCAGGATTAGCCTTACCCTGACTTTGCTTCATGATTTGACCAATTAAGAAACCAATAACTTTAGTTTCACCATTTTTAAGATCATTGGTGGCTTTTTCATTGTCTGCTAGTACCTGTCTTACGATTTCTGTTATTTCTGACTCATCAGATACCTGAATATAACCCTTATCTGATGCGTATTTTTCAATATCAGTAATTGGAGCGTCAGACTTTAGAATGTCTTCAATCAAATCTTTGGCTCGATTCGAATTTAATGAACCTGTTTCGTTCAAATCATAGATTTTTTGGTAATAATCAACTCTTTCTTTGGTCGACAAAGCTTTAACTTCTGGGTTATCTCGTCTAAGGGGAATCTCTATATTGATGAGCCAGTTAGTAACTTTTTTCAAAGCTTCTTTTGAATCGATAAACTTTTCAATAACTGGTAAATAATTAATATTTGCATCTTCAACCTCAGCATCAATTAATAGATCTTCACTTGATGGATCAAGATTAAGTGGCTTTAGAATATTTCTCCACTCTTCTGGCATAACTGGCATAGTTGCCTCAATACTGTTAATGAAGTTATTGTCTAATTTTGTAGGAGGAATATCTGGTTCAGGGAAATATCGATAATCATGTGCTTCTTCCTTAGATCTTTGAGAAAAGGTTTTTTGCTTAGCATCATTCCAGCCTCTTGTTTCCTGAATTATCTGTCCACCTTTTTCTAGTAGATCAACCTGTCTCTTAATCTCATAATCGACTGCTTTTTCAACGCTCCTAAAGCTATTAAGGTTCTTAGTTTCTGATCGAGTTCCCAATTTATTTTGATCTTTTGATACGCTAACATTAACATCAAACCTCATATTTCCATAAAATAAATTAGCATCAGAAACATCAGCGTACTTCATAAGTAAATATAGTTCATGGGCATAAGCCTTAGCCTCTTCAGATGAATGCATGTCTGGTTCAGAAACAATTTCAAGCAGTGGAGTACCGGCTCGATTTAAATCGACTAAACTATAATCTTTACCCTCTTTATGTGTACTCTTACCTGCATCTTCCTCAAGATGAGCTCTGGTTATACCAATATCTTTGACTGAGTCACTCAGCTTAATTTTGACATTTCCGCCTAGTATAATTGGAGCCTCGAACTGAGTAATCTGATAGCCCTTAGGAAGATCAGGATAAAAATAGTGTTTGCGGTCGAAATGTGAATCTATTTGAGGTCTAACATTAAGTGCAAATGCGGCTTTTACGGCAAGAGATATAGCTTTTTCGTTAAGAACAGGTAACGAGCCAGGTAAACCAAAACATATATGACTAACAAGTGTGTTTGGCTTAGCATCCCTAGCGTCATTGTCTATACCAGAGAATAACTTTGTCTCAGTCTTTAGCTGTACATGGCATTCAATACCTATGGTTGGCAAGTAACCCTTATATAAATACTTACTTAGTTTTTCCATTTGGTAAGGCTCCTAAATCCTGTAAAGCTTTTCTAAAACCAAGTAAAGCTTCCTTGGTATCGGTTTTAGTTAGTTTCATGGTTGGGTTTATAATTAATTTACTATTTAGCTTATGCCCAAACCAAACTGAATCATTATCTGAAAAAATTCTTTGGGCTGAGACTAGTCTCTCACCCATTGTTCTACCTTTGAAGTGTTTTTGTTTTAAGGCTTGATCCAAAAGTTTATCGGCTTCGTTAATAGCAATTGGCCAGGTTTTTTTAACTTTCAAATTGAGTTGAAGTTTTTTCCAAGCATCATAAAAATAATTCTTATTGATCCTAACTGGCTTATATTTCCAAGCTAAAAATAGTACTAAAGCTATCACTAAAGGTATCGCAATATAGATATATATCTTCATGACTTAAATTAATTCCTCAACTTTTCGAGCAAGGCCGAGAAGTTCTTTGTCTTTTCGTTGTTTCGTCATTAATTGTAATCCTATAGGTAATCCATTTTCACGCTCCATGGGTATGCTGATAGCTGGGATTCCAGCCAAGGAAACTCCAACAGTCATAATATCTGATAAATACATTGAAAGTGGGTCAGATTTTTCGCCTATTTTAAAAGCTGTCGTAGGAGTAACAGGACCAATTAAAAAATCTACTTGCTTGAAGACTTCATGAAAATCTTGAATAATCTTAGTTCTAACTAGCTGGGCTTTTCTATAGTAGGCATCATAATAGCCACTGCTAAGCACATAAGTCCCGATCATGATCCTTCTTTTAGCTTCAGTTCCGAAACCTTTTGCCCGGCTCTTAAAATAGCTCTCGCTCAAATTAACGGCTGTCTTATCACTATAGCCAAATCTTTGACCATCATAACGAGAAAGGTTGGATGAAAGCTCAGCTGAACAAAGGATATAATACACAGCAAGAGCATAATCTAAACTCGGGATACTAACCTCAATTATTTCAGCACCGGCTGACTTTAACTTCAAGGTGGTTTTATTTATTGCTTGCTTAATTTCTTCATCAAGGCTATCACTCAGATATTCTTTAATAAGTCCTATTTTTCTACCCTTAATATTATCATCAATATCTTCATAACTTCCAGATTGTCTATCTATTGTTGTCGAGTCCAACGGATCTTTACCGGCAATGACATCAAGAACTAGGGCACAATCCGAAACATTTGCAGTCAAAGGTCCGACTACGTCAGTACTGCTTGCCATTGCAATAACGCCACTTCTAGAAACAAGTCCGTAACTTGGCTTTAATCCAATACAACCTGTAAATGAAGCAGGCTGTCTAATTGAACCACCCGTATCTGTTCCAAGTGCAAACGGTGCTAATCCTAAAACTACTGAAGCTGCGGAACCACCAGATGATCCTCCAGCCACTCGAGTTTTATCGTAAGGATTTTTAGTAACCATAAAATCGCTATTCTCAGTAGAACCACCATGACCAAAAGCATCTAGGTTAGCCTTAGCTACACAGATAGCGCCCTCGGATTCCAATTTTTCAATTGCCGTAGATTGATATGGTGCGATAAATCCTTTTAATATATTACTGGCTGCAGTTGTCTCACTTCCAATTGTTAAAATATTGTCCTTTGCTATAAATGGCACTCCCGCAAGACGACCCATATTTTTACCAGATTTAATTTCAGAATCTATAAATTTAGCTCTCTCTAAAGCTTTGTCTTTTAAGACTGAGATGATTGCCCCATATTCCTGATTCTGATCAATTAATCTTAAAGATTCTTCAACTAATTCAACAGCTGTTGTTTTTGAGTTATTAACATCATTAGCAATAGTGGTGATTAAAGGCCATTTTTTCATGCAATCATTCTCTTAACCTTAATTTGATCTTCAGCTTTATCTGGCAAATCAGACATCATAATTTCCTTGTTAAGCTTGTAGTCTATTTTCAGGTCATCTCTTTGAACATTATTTAAGCCTGTTACCTGATAGGTTGGCTCAAGATTCTTAACATCAACTTTGTCTAGAATTGCTACATAATCCAGGATTGAATTTAATTCTCCGGGTATTTTTTGCAACTCTTCACTAGTTAGCTCTAGTTCAGCTAATTTTGCTAATTCTAATATTTCTTTGTCTGAAAGTTTCGCCATATTTTATATAAATATATCAGAGATTTTCGTTTCTGTTTAGCCTTTAATTTCAATATCTTTAATTATGTCCCGAAGTTCTGCTGCTTTTTCGAATTCTAAATTAGCTGAAGCAAATTCCATTTGAACCTTAAGATCCTTAATGATTGTCTTATATTCATCCTTAGGAATTTTCTTGAGGTCTAATTTAGCACGCTTGGCCTCCTCAGGTAAATCAGGTCGAATACCCTTCTCTATTGACTTTATTATTCCCTCTGGAGTAATCCCATGTTCAAGGTTATATGTAGTTTGAATTTCGCGTCTACGATTAGTTTCCTCAATAGCCGTCTTCATGCTTTTAGTCATATTATCTGCAAACATAATCACTCTTCCATTCACATGTCTTGCAGCCCTACCGATAGTTTGAATTAAGGCCTGAGAACTTCTAAGAAAACCTTCTTTGTCTGCATCCATAATGGCTACTAGTGAGACTTCTGGTAAGTCTAGCCCCTCTCTAAGTAAATTAATGCCAACTAAAACATCATAAACTCCCAATCTCAAATCCCTCAAAATATCTGTTCGATTAAGAGTTTCAATATCTGAATGAATGTATGCCACCTTCATTTTGAGATTAGCGAGATATTCACTTAAATCTTCTGCCATTCTTTTTGTGAGAGTAGTTACAAGCACTCTCTGATTTTTACTAACGACGGATCTTATTTCATCAACTAGCTTATCTATCTGCCCCTCAATCGGTTGAATTTCAATTTGTGGATCAATGAGGCCAGTTGGTCGAATAACTTGCTGAGCAGGCTCAGGACTCCTTGTGAGCTCATATTCTGCTGGGGTTGCGCTGACATAAACAACATTATTCAAGTGACGTTCAAATTCAGTAAATGTCAGCGGCCTATTATCTAATGCGCTAGGTAATCTAAAGCCATGTTCTACTAAGACTTCTTTTCTTGCCCGGTCACCATTATACATTCCCCTAATTTGAGGAATAGTCATATGTGATTCATCAATAAACATAAGATAGTCATCAGGAAAATAGTCTAAAAGTGTCGCTGGTTGTTCTCCTGGATTACGATTTGTTAAATAACGAGAATAGTTTTCAATACCTTTGACAAATCCAGTCTCGCTCATCATCTCAATATCAAAGCGCGTTCTCTGGGCTAATCTTTGTGCTTCAAGTAACTTATTTTCTTTCTTAAATTGACCGAGTCTTTGATCAAGTTCTTTTTCTATCTTAGATAAAGCATCTTTCAATTTATCGTAAGGTGTTACATAGTGACTGCCCGGAAAAATAACTACAGAATTAGGCCTTGATAAAACCTCACCTGTTAGTGGATCTATTCGGGTAATCTTTTCAACTTCATCTCCGAAAAATTCTATACGATAAGCGACTTCTTCACTGGCTGGATATATATCTATGACATCTCCTCGAACCCTAAAAGTTGAACGATGAAAGTCTATATCATTACGTTCATACTGAATATCGTTAAGCTGTCTCATTAACTTATCTCTAACTCTTTTTTCACCAGTTGTGATACGAATAGATAGGCCTGCATAATCTTCAACAGATCCAATACCATAGATACAACTAACACTAGCGACTATGATTACATCCTTGCGACTCAAAAGTGCATCAGTCGCAGCATGACGTAAGCGATCTATTTCTTCATTGATTTGTGAATCTTTCTCGATGTATGTATCACTTCTGGCGATATATGCCTCTGGCTGGTAATAATCAAAGTAGCTTACAAAATAATGAACAGCGTTATCAGGAAAGAACCTCTTAAACTCACCGTATAACTGAGCAGCTAAAGTTTTATTATGCGATAAAATAAGGGTTGGCTTTTGGATCTCAGAAATAACATTGGCCATCGTAAAGGTTTTTCCTGATCCGGTGACTCCAAGTAAAGTTTGCTGATTATCGCCAGCATTTATCCCTTTAACCAATTTAGCAATAGCTCTTGGCTGATCACCTGTTGGTACATAATCGCTTTTTAGTTGAAATTTGGACATCTTTATATTATAACATTTAATTTTTAAAGTTTATGTCTTCAATGAAACGATTCACTATCCTTTTCTAATATTTTTTGGATCATGTCTATAAAACCAATCGGAATTATACTGCTCAATATCCTTTTTTAATTGGTTATATTGAACATCCAAGATCGCAACAATCCTTTTGACTAATCTTTCAGGGTTATCATCATAAATAACGAGATTCTTAGCGGGTGGCTCTAGTATCTGCATAAGAGCCGGTATAAGATCGGCTGTTCCACCACTACCAGTCAAAACTCCACAAGGTTTACCCGCTTCAAGTGCTGATGTAAACTCATGAAGACTTCCAAAACGACCACCTACAGTAATTAAAGCATCGGAAGATTGAACAAGATATAAATCTCTCCCAACATAATGTAGACCCGTGAAGTTAATAAAGTTAAAACAGTCATATGGTAGCCTATATTTTCTTAAATGCTCTGTTAGACTTGATGCTGGAGAAAATCCAATACTAACTCCTCCAGCTTTTTTAGCAGAATGGGCAGCATAATATGGTAGTCCGACAGTAGCACCTGTCGTCAAGTTACAGCCATATTTTGCAACCGCCAGACCTAGTGCTGTTGCATCATCATATGCGGAAGTGACAGTTTTACCACCTGCCGCTCCAGAGATACAAATTGAATATTTTAGACTTGTTACATTTTTTTCCATATATTTAACTCGCTGGCATTAGTTCAAAATTAAAATCATTGGGATAATCTATCAGTAATTTATTATCTAATTGCTCTAGTATAGATTGTTCTAAATGACTTTGACTTATATATCTGAGCATAAGCTCTGTCCAAAGTCCATCTTTAAAATAAGCATTACTAGCCTCAGAATAATCTAGATTATTGACAGCATTGATTGCAACATCTTTTATATTCAATGAAACTGCTTGCATTTGATCTTTATAGGCTAAATATTCAGTACCAAACCAAAATTCAAAGCAAGGATGAATGGTCGATAATACCTCTTCGATATTTATAAGATTAAAGTTTTCTTTTTGAACATGTGGTTCAAAGATATGAAAAGGAAATTTGTCCTTAAACTTACTATAAAACTTATGAATTAAATGCCAGGGCACGTCTTGTTCAGCGATTAAAGCTAGAGAATCTGTTTTACCCCTGAAAGCTGCCGCAATTACCTGACCAAAATTATCTTTAACCTGATTAATTTTAGAAAAAACACTAGAAATAGATATCTGATTTATAGAATCTAGTGCAAAAATCAAACTGGCCAAAGTTAAACCTTTTATTTGTTCATTGATCGGAAGCAAGATAATACTGCCAAGCTCTTTAGTAGATATGACAGTCGTAGATTGAGACTTAGCGATTTCTTGAGAGAGGGCTTGCCAACGTTTTGAAGACTTGGGTTCAAATATCTGGATTTTCTTCTCTTCAAAATCACTTGGTCTGAGAGAAATATATAAATTATAGTAATTCTCCTTCCACTTCTCATCTTCAACAGCTAGGGCTAGAGCTAAAATTATTGGAGTAGGTTCTTTTTTTAAAATCGATTCAATAGAGGTATAGCCGAGTTTACGCAAAAGTTTCATGGGAGGGTTAATTCTAAGCTGATTCTTAACAACACTATTTTTTAAGCTAAAACAATTTTTGTTACTAATAATCTGGTTCAAATTTTTAGAGATAGATTTATGTATAGATTGTTCACCCTCTAATTCTATGATTGAACTTTCTAAAACTGTATTATCTCTTAAAAATATTTGTTTAAGACTAGCGTAAAGTTCTTCTAGTGTTGTATCGTTTGGATCTAAGCCTAGTGCCTTAACCTTCGATTTAGTTTGGAGTGATATTTCATTACTAAGCTTAATATCTTCCGCAGGTTCACCGGCAGATTTTTCTAGGGAAGCAATTTGGTGGATAAAGCTTGGACTAGATATACCTAAATATTCAGCTAAAGATCTTGACATAACTACTATCAGATTAACATAAGCGAGATTTTAGCTCAATTAGACTTTTTGACTAAAATTGACTTGGCTTATACCATTCAGGTGCTTTTTTCAGGAACTCCTCAAGCTGATGCTCGTTCAAAAGTCCTTCTTGAGCTCCGATTTTTTGAACCACATTCATAGAATTTATAGGCGCCCATTGTAAGGCAGCTTCTAAATTACTTCCTTTAATAATAGCTGCTATAAAAGTCGAAGTAAAAGCATCGCCAGCACCAGTTCTTTCATAAGGAGGTGCAATATCTGGATAGATTGGCATCTTATATCTAGATTTACCGTCACTAGCATATGCTCCATCAGGACCATCTGTTATGACAACTATTTTTGGGCCTAAATGATGGAGTTGATCTATAAGTTTATGTAAGTCATGATAATCTCCGCCAGAAACTGAAACAGCTTCTTCTCGGTTCAAAATCAAAACTTCAGTTCGCTTATAGATTCGCTCCAGTCTTTCCTTGCCAGCTTCAATTTGAAACGTACCTGGATTGAAAGCTAGCTTTACTTCCTCATGAGCATCAAGCCAATCTGATAATTTATCATGATAATCGATAGCATTTTTACTGACTGAAGACAGATAGACCCATCTTGGTACTTCTTCAGCTGTAATGTGTGGCCAATGATAACTGTATTCTTCATGTTTAATTAAAATTGTTCGCTCGTCTTTATACCATAATACATAGTGATAATTGCTTTTTTTGCCACCATTCACTTTGATGAATGAAGTATCAACTTTATTCTTTTCAAGAGCCGCAATCATGTCACGACCATGTTGATCTGAACCTATGTTGGCAATAAGACTACTTTTAAGACCAAGTCTAGCAAATGAGACGCTAGCATTAGCTGAGTTACCAACTGCTTCAACTATATATGCATCATCAAAAGGTATTTTGGTCCCATATTGCATCGCTAGCCAGCGACCATGCTCATTATCATATGTATGCGCCTTGTCATCCAATAACTTAATAAAAGCATCCGTGACTATATCGCCCACACTAATTACATCAAAATTATTCATTACTTATATTTTTACATAAGCAGTATTATTTAAGCAAGTTAAATTATCGCTTTACCTGCAGAATTAAAAACATCGATCTTAGATTCCACAACCTCACATACTGAATCAATAACTTTATCCATCAACTTCACGACTGCATATTCATGAGGATTAGCTTTAAGTTGCTCAACTAATGTATCCCTATATGCGACTCTCATGTCTGAGTTTATGTTAATTTTAGTAACACCTATCTCTACAGCTGTCTTGAAATAATGTCCCGGGGTTCCACTTCCGCCATGAAGCGATATATGACAAGGAATTGCATCTCTAATAATTTTAAGTAGTTCTAAATCTAATTTTTTAGGTACTGGATATTTACCATGTAAGTTGCCAATAGCTGCGGCAAAAGTATCTATACCAGTTGCTGTAACAAAATCAGCTGAGCCTTCTGGTGTGCTAAATGTTTTTTTAATTTCATCATAATCGATTTTTTCAGAATGTAAGTTTGAACTACCTCCAAAATAATGTGGCTCAGACTCAACTAAAGCTCCAGTAAATTTTGCATAATCAACAACCTCACGCGTAGCTGCAATTATTGCCTCTTCAGTAGCATCATGATTAGCCTGCGATATGTCAATATGTATAAATTCAAATCCAGCGTCAATACCAGCTTTACAGGCTTCGACAGATGGTGAGTGATCCAAATTAATATATATTTCTATTCCATATGCTCGTTTGAAATTATCAACCATATCGCGAATGTTATCGAGACCCATAGAGTCAACCTCACCCTGACTAGCCTCAACTAGAATTGGAGCGTTCTTTTTTCTAGCGGCCTGACAAACAGCTCTTAGGGTTGCTTGATCATCAATATTAAAGGCACCAAGTGCAAAATGTTCGTGCTTTGCTCTTTCGTAAGTTTCTCGAGCCTTCCTTGAATTTTCTCTAATTTGTCTTAGTGTTGATGGCATTTGATGCTCCTTTTTTATCTTTTATATAAATTGCAGACATAACAATTTGTTTTGCATTAAGGCCAAACTTATCATTAAGTTCTTCTACCTTACCTGACTCACCAAAACTATCCCTCATACCAATTCTAGTCATTGGAATTGGATAATTTTC
This sequence comes from uncultured Candidatus Saccharibacteria bacterium, assembly GCA_903891235.1. GTDB lineage: Bacteria > Patescibacteriota > Saccharimonadia > Saccharimonadales > UBA4665 > CAIYEO01. The sequence goes on along the minus strand of CAITDW010000111.1, from coordinate 5,120 downwards.
ACCTAAAAATTCAGCAACAGCTCCACCGAGCCCTCCATTAATTTGACCTTCTTCAACTATTACAACGGAATTTGTTTTTTTGACAGATTTTAATAAGGTTTTATCATCAAATGGTTTAATAGTAGCCATATGAACTACCTCGGCTGAAATGGCATGTTTCTTTAGTTCTTCCGCTGCCACTAATGCTTCGTAAGTCATCGTTCCCGTACTAACAATCGTGACATCTATGCCCTCATGAAAAACTTGTGCCTGACCAATCTTAAAGGGTGTTTTTTTAGAAGTAAAAATAGGTGTAGCCTCACGCGCAAGCCGCAAGTAGTTTGGCCTTTCATCTAATGCCATTGCAATTGTTGCTTTTTCTGCCTCGATAGAATCGCACGGAGCTATAACGACCATATTTGGTAGAACTCGCATTAAGGCTATATCTTCAAGCATCTGGTGGGTTGCTCCATCCGGACCAACACTTACCCCTGCATGAGACCCAACAATTTTTACTGGTACGTTATTTAAACAAATTGTAGTTCTTATTTGCTCCCAGTTTCTTCCGGGACTAAAGGCTGCATAGCTACTTACAAATGGGATTTTACCCATAGCTGCTAGTCCACTACCAACTGTCACCAAATTTTGTTCAGCTACACCAATTTCAATATATCGATCAGGAAATTTTTCTTTAAACAAGCTAATTTGAGTCGATTCTGTTAAATCAGCACAGGCAGCTACAACATTACTGTTAATAGTGCCAGCCCCGACCAGTCCCCGACCAAAACCCTTTCTAATTGGTTCTAAAACAACATTTTTAGAGATTGGTAGTAAATGCAAATCAGTCATGAGCTTCACTCTTAATCTTTCCGCCTAATGTTCTGAGTTCCTTGAGTGCAACTTTTGCTTGTTCGGCTTTTGGTGGATCACCTGCAACGTCCATTAATCCAGGCGGCATGCCGTGCCAACGATAGTCATTTTCCATAAAATCAACTCCTTTTCCAGGTATGGTGTGAGCAATTATCATAGTTGGTTTTTCACGTATTGCACGAGCCATTGAACAAGCATCAATGACCGCTTCTATATCATTACCGTTAATCTCAATAACATGCCACCCAAATGCTTCCCATTTATCTTTTAGATTCTCAAGAGGCATAACCGATTCAGTAGGCCCATCAATTTGAATATTATTACGATCGGTAATTGCGATAATATTACTCAGCTTATATTTACTACAGAGCATTGCTGCCTCCCAAACATTGCCCTCATCCTGTTCACCGTCGCCAAGGACAACATAAATCCATCTATGCGTCTGTTTATCCATTCTCATAGCTAAGCTCATTCCTGCAGCTTGAGATAATCCACAGCCTAGTGGGCCAGAAGTGTTCTCAAGTCCTGGTAGTCTTTGTCTTTCTGGATGACCCTGAAGCCTAGAGCCAAGTTTTCTAAGTGTCATTAGCTCCTTTCTCTCAAAATACCCTGCATGAGCCATGGTGGCATACCTAACAGGTACACAGTGCCCATTACTTAAGAGTAAAATATCTCGTTCATTCCAATCAGGCTTAGTTGGATCATGCTTTAAGATATCAAAGTATAGTGCTGTAAAAATATCAGCTAGTCCAAGTGGGCCAGCACTGTGACCACTACCAGCTTCAAATAACATCTTAATAATATCTTCACGAATGTCATTAGAAATTATTTCAAGATCCTTGATAGAATATTTGCCACTCATGAAATAACCTCAACTAATTTCTTATATGTTTCTTCTGGATTATGGCTTGTTGAAATATATCCACCAACATTTAAAACGTTAACTCCGCGGTCACTAATCTGTTTAACATTTTCTAAATTAATACCACCATCCCAAGAAATTTCTATGTGAGGATTAATCTGTTTAATTTCATCTACTTTGCTGAGCAAATTAAGATCAGCTTGACCGCCATAGAAACCTAGATGGCCTGAAAATATTAGGATATGATCAAGACTAGTAATTAGTTGTTGAATAGATTTAACTTCGGTTTGAGGAAGAATCGCTATTCCACACTTAATCGAGTTTGTCCGTAATGCTCCAAAAAATGCCTGAACATTAAAATCTACTTCGGCATGAACTATAGCAAGGTTTGGTTTTAAATTAATAATATCTTCGAGATAGTTCATTGGATTTTGATACATTAAGTGTAGATCTATCATGAGATCCAGTGGCCAATAAATCTGATCAGTTGAAATTGTGCTATTCGGCGTAAAGACTCCATCACTGAGATCTATATGTATTCTTTTGGCAAACTTAGAGTAGCGATTAATGTAGGTCTCATAATCTTTAGAGCTTACGGTAATAGTTGGAGAAATTATTGACATCTTAACCTAATTGGTCCAACTCATTAATTCTTCTCGAAAATCTAGACGCACCAGCAAAGGGCGTATTAAGCCAAGTATCAATTATAGACTTAGCATGGTCTTCGCTGATTATCCTGGCAGGCAGGCAGAGAACATTGCTATCGTCATCATTGCGTGACATTTTAGCCTCAGTCAGATCCCATACGATACTGGCTCTAATACCCTTGAATCTATTAGCCGCCATAGCCATGCCTTGACCACTACCACATATGAGAATTCCCATAGGTTCATTATCTTCACTCGATAACATATCAGAGACAACTTTTGCAGCAAATACTGGAAAATCATCCTTAGGTTCTGGATTTTTATCACCCTCATCAATAACAGTGTGACCATTGCTTAACAAAAAACTTTTAATTTTAGTTTTTAAATGATGGCCATTATGATCTGAACCCAAGTAGATTTTCATCTTATTTTGCTTTTCCAAGTAATTTTGCAGTATCAGCCACTACTTCAACCAAGCGGTTGGAATATCCCCATTCATTGTCATACCAAGCACATACTTTAAGCATATCGCCATCGATTACAGCAGTTAAACTGAGATCAACGATGCAGGAATGAGAATTACCGATAAAATCGCTACTAACTAGTTCTTCTTCAGTTACTGCTAAAATTCCCTGATAATATGGCTCCTTAGCAGCTTTTTTAAATACCTCGTTAACTTCTTCAACGGTAACTTTCTTTTTTGTAATAATAACAAAGTCACTTAGTGATACTACTGGGGTTGGTACTCGGACAGATAGGCCACCAAATATTCCAGCTAGTGCTGGTAGTGCAAGAGCAGCTGCTTTAGATGCGCCAGTAGTAGTTGGAACTATATTCTCTGCTGCTGCTCGAGCCTCCCTTAGGTCTTTGGCTGGAGCATCTAGTAATTTCTGGCTTGCCGTATAGCTATGGACGGTAGTCATCATAGCTTTTTTAATTCCAAAAGCTTCTTCAATAATTGATGCTACTGGGGTTATGCAATTGGTGGTACAACTAGCGTTAGAAATTATATCTTCAGATTTTTCTAGAACATCTTCATTGACTCCAAGCACAACAGTAGTCGCACCTTCACCTTTAGCTGCAGCGCTTAGTACAACTTTTTTTGCACCGGCAGTGATGTGGGCTTTAGCCTTTACAGGATCAATAAAAAGACCAGTAGATTCAATAACAATATCTACACCCATGGCTTTCCAAGGAAGATCAAGTGGATCAGTAATGGCTAGAACTTTAATTTTTTGACCATCAACTATAATATTTTCTTCATCATAGCCAACTTCTTTATCATATGCTCCGTAAGACGAATCATGTTTTAGCAAATGAGCTAGAGTTTTAGTATCTGTTAAATCGTTAAGTGCAACTATTTCAAGATCATCCCTTAAAAAAGCAATCTTAAAGGCATTTCGTCCTATACGACCAAATCCATTAATACCAATTTTTGTTTTCATGCTTAACCTTTCTTAATATATAGTTTGTACTACATATATTGTAAAAGCATAAACTGTATTGAGCAAGTTTAGTTTTAGGCTTTAGCTGCTGATTTTATAGATTCCTGTATGATTTTCTTAGCAGCAGCCTCATCGCCCCAGCCATCGAACGAAACCTTTGTGCCAGTCCAGTCTTTACGCCAAGCCTTATATTGGGAGTAGAAATGTTCAATCATTGGCTTAAAGTTAGGACCTAAATCATCTAGGCCTTTGATATGAGATTTTGTTACATCATCACTAGCAACACAAATTAATTTTTCATCCTTCTCGCCATTATCTATCATGTATAGGACACCTAATGGGCGTGATGGCACAACTACTCCAACTGGAACTGATTCATCAATAATAATAAGTGCGTCTAGTGGATCGCCGTCGCCACACAGAGTGTCAGGAACATATCCGTAATCTGCAGGATAACCAAGCATGGTGCCATTTACTCTATCAAGAATTATTGCTCCGGTTTCTTTATCCATTTCATATTTATTTCTAGAACCTTTTTGAATTTCAACAACTACATTGACAACATTTGGCGCATCAGAACCATAACTAAGTTTTCCAGACATCATATCTCCTTATTTATTACATCTTATATATTCATATTTTAGCTCAATTAAGCAAAAAAACGAAAAAGTATATTTATTGATATAATCATTATATGAACGAAGCATTACTAGATCATGTCAAACATGAGGGACATAATATATATACTTTTTGGTTTAAAGTGGTCAAAAAAGTTGATCAGATCGCTGGACAGTTTATAGAGGTTCACTTACCTCACGCCAATCCCGATACTCGAGGTATAAGACGTTGGTTCACAATTAGTAGCGCTCCAGATAATAGAGGGCTAATATCAATAACTACTAAAATGGCAGACGAGAATGGTAGCAGTTTTAAAACAGCCCTAAGAGCGATGGAAAAAGGTCATAAAGTAAAAATTAGTGATCCTATGGGGGATTTTGTCCTACCTAGGGATAATACTATTCCATTAGTATTTGTATCAGGAGGGATAGGCATAACTCCATTTCACTCAATTATTACTTATCTAAAAGAAAAGCAAGAAAAAAGAAATATTCAGCTTTTTTATGGAGCTAGAGAACTAGATGAATTAGTATTTGATAACGAACTAAAACAATTAGAAGGTCTAGATTTTATTCCAGTTATTCAAAATGCACCAACTAATTATCATGGCCATACAGGATTTTTAGATTCAAAGAAAATATTTGAACAGATTAAGGAAAAGAAAAACGCAAGAGTCTATATTTCAGGACCGGAGCCAAT
>CAITDW010000110.1 GCA_903891235.1 uncultured Candidatus Saccharibacteria bacterium | reverse complement strand
GCTCATTCTCTTTCTACCGAACATTCTTTAAAATGCCGAAGGTTAATTGAATCTGATTGGTATCAAAATAATTGGAGGTGGAAATATAAATTAGCTAAAGATCAAAAGGCTAAAATGCTTTTTGAAAACAACAAAGGTGGCTGTCGTATTGCAACAAGTGTTGGTTCTGTTGCTACTGGTAAAGGTGGAAACATAATTGTAGTTGACGATGGAAACAATGTTCGAGATGGGGAGTCTGAGATAAAAAGAGCAAGTACTAACAGCTGGTGGGATCAGGTGTTATCTACTCGTTTAAATAATCCTTTGCGTGATGTTCGTATTGTTGTGCAACAAAGACTTCATGAAAAAGATATGACTGGACATATTATAGCAAACGATACCGAATCAGAGTGGGTTAAACTTATTATTCCTATGGAGTTTGAAGAAAAACGAAAAGCTAAAACTGTTATATTACCTTCTACAAACGGTCAAATATGGGAAGACCCTAGAGAAAAAGAAGGTGAACTATTATGGCCCGAGAGGTTTCCGCTCAATATAATCAATCGTTTACAACGAGAATTAGGATCTTACGGATACGCAGGGCAGTATCAACAAAGACCATCTCCTCTAACTGGAGGAATCCTACAAAGACATTGGTTTAAAAAATGGCAATTTCCATATCTACCTAAATTTGATTTTATTATTCAGAGCTGGGATACGGCGATTTCGGATTCTCCGAATGCCGCATATTCTGCTTGTACTACTTGGGGGATCTGGGGCGAAAAGAGTGAGGACAGGTTATATAAAGTAATACTTATCTCTATGTGGCGTGGTCGAGTTGGATATCCAGCCCTTAGAGCCAGAGCAAAGAGACTCGCTAAGGATTATAGAGATACCGGAGAAAACGAAAATCTTTTTCCAGCGCAAAGCAGAGCTGATTACTGTTTAATAGAAGCAAAAGCTACAGGCGATCCATTAATTAGAGACCTTAGAGATGCAGGAATACCTGCAATTGGTTATCAGCCAAAAGGTGATAAAACTAGCAGAGTACAAAGAGTTGCAGCCTCCATTGAATGCGGACTTGTGTATTTACCTACAGAGGAGAAAAACAAAGATAAGTTCGTACCTTTTGCCGATGAGTTCTTAGAGTCGGTCATTACTTTTCCTAATAGCGACTCAAGGGATTTGGTCGATACAATGACACAAGTCTTATCTTATTTAAAAGATCGTGATTGCTTAACTCATCGAGCAGATGAGAACGAGGATGAAGTAGAACAAAGACCTATAAAAATGTATTAGTTTAACCTCTGCATAAGGTGATTCAATTTGTCTTCTAACAAACTGGTTCGGCTCCGTCCGTTTAAGTGTGTGTACGCCAAGATAAGGCATATTAGTCTTGGCATACACAATCAAATGGACAGATCTCAGCTAACACCAATATCTTGTAGCACTTTATTAGCTCGTGCTATATAACGATCAAAATCTATATCATCACACTTCAAGTTTTCTGGTATTTCCATTAGTGGAATAGCTCCAGTTGACTCTTGAACCTTATTACCATTACCTTTAAGAATTACATCACCTTGAGTACTATAATACCACCTGACCGTTTTACCCAATCTTTGCCCTTGGTAATAAGCTCCATCTGTGGACTTTTTAAATATTAGGAAATTTCTAATGTCATCACCCATAGAATAAATAGTATCTTCAATCATAATATTCTTTTGTAAATAATTTATAACGGCACTTCTACATATTTTTTCTATACTATTAGAACGCAATGAAGAATATTGCATAAAGCCCTTGGTTTTAATGTCACCCTCCTTGGTTATACCAATATAATCATTTACGCTTCTTTTATAAACATCCCTAAATCTAGTGCAGGTGGTTTTGAAATTACAACGCTCTTCCCAGTTTCTAACAATTTTATTTAGAGCAAATTCATTAATATCGGACGTGTTTATTAAAATTCCATCAGTATTAGCAGAGACAACAGATATACCGTTAGCTTCTAATTGCTCTATTAACATAAGCAAGCTTAATTGACCAGTAAGAGTTACATTCAATAATAAGTTAGGTGAGTATAGGCTACTTTTATTACTCCCCAATTTACCAAATGTTCCATTTAAAATAATTTTACAAGTCTCATTTTTTGTTTTATTACCAATTGACTTTGCCTCTAATCTCTCGTTATAAAACCATTCGTAGTCTTGGATAAAATTTTTAGGGTGATTGGTTGGAATATATCTATTATTGATCATAATATTTGGGTAATAGCTAACAACATCTATTTCCACTAATATTTTATTACAACTATCAAAATGAATCCTTTTCTCTTGTGAGTGAATACCGCCAATTCCAACTTTATAGTTGGTATCACCTAATTTTATTTTGTATGGAATATTAATAATTTCAGCATCATCACTTAATTCATAATTGTTTAATTTGATTTGCTTAAATAAATCTATCAATACAGGGTTAGAAAATTGCAAATATTCTGGCGACTCGTATTTTAAATATCTTTGGTTATATACATACCCATCTTCTTTATATGGAATACCATATTTGGTGTTAAATATTTTCTCTGCTATAGAAGCATCTGACTTAGACATTAAGTCCACATTATATTCATTAGAAAATAAATATCTAATTTCTAATTCTTTCTCCATTTTATATGTTAACGCTTCGGTTATCTCTATGTCGTTAAAACAATAGTCTCTCACTTCATCCATTTGTTCTTGAGTTAATATTTTATCTGGTTCATATGGCAAATCCTGTAGCTTCTTAAAGCCAATCCTTGCTGCATATGTTTTTAGTGGTACACTAACACCAGGTAAGACATTGTAAATATCTATATGCTGCTTCATTTGACATTGGGGAACATTTGCTTCTTTTAAAATCTTCCATGAAAATTGTCCTTTAGCTTTATTGATTAGTACATCTGAAGCATGTTTTAATGCTTTTGTACTTTTGCCCATTAAAGCTATTCGGATCATTGGTATATCGTATTCATTGGAATTAAAGCCTATTGTTACGTATTCCGATAATATAATTTTTAGCTCTTCAATTTGTTCTTTGCTAAATCTGTCGTCACCTCTTGTCTCATAATATTTACGTTTATTGTTACAAAGAAAGCAAATGGCAAAATAATTTGGGTAGCATTCCACGTCTAAATAGACAGCTTTTTTCAAGGAAATGGTGATAGCACTATTATCAACAGTATTTATTGCTTCCCTTGTGTTGTTTGAATGATATCTCATAATTTTATCGTTTTTCATTGGAAAATTCTCCTAATTGTTATATTTATTTACTTATTTTTTATAAAATCTACCGTTTGCTACATTACCGCTACCCTACTGCTACCCTAAAAAAATACCAAGGGTAGCGCCTCAACGTCTTTGTTAATAAGCCTTTAAGAGCCTTTGCTACCCTTGCAACCCTATTTTGCCAATTAAAAGGTTTTGAAAAACATATACCACTAGATCATGAACTTCCCCTTTATATATTATCTATTATTACTACCTTATTTTTGGATTCAATAAGTTGTAAATATAGGGTAGCAAGGGTAGCAAGCAGGCTTAAAAACCTTATGGTATAAGAGCTAGACCCCGCTACCCTTGAGTCTTTTTTAGGGTAGCAGTAGGGTAGCAAGGGTGGCGGGTTAATTATTCCTCTCCAAGCAAATTAACTTTTTTAACTGGTTTATAGTCTGGATGCTTACAAACCAGAAATTTTTTGTTATGAGGAGAACGTATAGCACCCATTGAACTTAAAACAGATGCTATGGTACGAGATCCGCTTACCACATTACCGTTAATACCAAGTGCTATATATATGTCAGTCGCACTTAACCAGCTGTTTTCTTTATTATCATCAGCTATTTCTTGGGGAAACACATATCTATCAACTATCAACTCTTTGTATGGGCAAGTCTTAACATGTTGATCATTATACTTGGCAAGTATTTTTTCTCCTGCTTGGTCTAACCACCATTGCTCTCCTGAATTATATAATTCTAATACTTGAGCCCATAATTGTTGCATATCAATATCATGGTCATAATTCAATGTAAGTACTGGTATTGTCCAAAAACGAGAGTTACCAGTTGGATCTACTAAATACTCATTGTCATTTACAGAAGCGCAGAAAATAGTTCTTCGTGGTAATTGACTATCTACCCTGGCATAGACTGGCCTAAATGTATCTTTTTTACTGGTAAGGAAAGCTTTAATAGCTGCTATGTCTTTCTTCATAGTACTGTCAGCTTCGCCTAGCTCAACAAGAGCATGACTTGTTACAGTAGCTTTACTATCCTTATTGGTTGGATCAAGCGTGGCGCCTTCTAGAAAATATTCACTCACTGGATCTGGTAGTAGTTTTTTAAACCATGCAGTTTTACCTATTGACTGCTCACCCTGAAATATAAGTACGCCTTTTGAAAATACTCCGTTTTTTTCTTCTGACGCTGCAATAAAACTAATTAACCATTTCCTTATAAAAAAGTCCTTATCCTCTTTTAAAAATTCATCCTTGGTTACTACTGTATCATATAAACTCTGTAGTCTGTCTATTTCATCCCATGGTTTAGACTTTATCCAATCTGTTATAGGGTTATATGGATTCTCAGCAGCTCGTTCCGTGCAATATTCCGGTATTAAGTGCAGCTTTGACAGAGAATTATTTTCACAAAGACTTGTTAGGCGTGCTAATTTAGCAGCAGCAGCTGTTTCCTGTAAATATTCCTCCACTGGAATGATTATCT
>CAITDW010000109.1 GCA_903891235.1 uncultured Candidatus Saccharibacteria bacterium | reverse complement strand
GGATTTAAATTATATGATAAAGAGCGTGGACGTTATTACCCTCAAGGTTTAATGAGCTGTCTTTATAATTTACAAGAGAAAGTTATTTATGATTTTAGTTTGGTCACTCATATGAATGAAAGGCTTTGTGCATTAGAACATATGAAGCAGTTAACTAATCGTGATGTAATGATTTTTGATAGAGGATATTTTAGTTATTTGCTTTTTTATAAAGTGCTAGAATGTAATGTACAAGCAATTTTTCGCATACAACTTGGTGGAGCTAATAAAGAGATTTTAAAATTTGTACAAAGCGATAAAGACGATTGCATTATTGAGTACAATCCTTCTATGCCTGTTGTACATGAGTTAAAGAAAGCTGGACATGTTTTAGATTTTAAGCCTCTTACTATGCGCTTAATAAAAAAGAAAATTGGTGATGAAACTTATATATATGCTACTACATTATTAGATAGTAAAATTTTTTCTACTTCGTGCTTTGCAGAAATTTATCATGGAAGGTGGGGGATTGAAGAGCTATATAAAATATCAAAAAAATTTATAGAAATAGAAGAATTTCATTCCAAGACAGCACGTGGTATAAAGCAAGAATTATATGCTCATATACTATTAATTAATTTATCGAGATTTTTTGAATCTCATGCTCAAAATTTAGTACCGCCAATAAAAGGAAAAGAAGAAGAATCAGATTCTACAAATATTTTTAATCCCGTATCAATCATAAAGCTTGATTTTAAAAATTGTTTACTAGTTGTCGGAAGGCACTTAGAAGCTTTAATACTTAAAGGTATTTTTTTATTTGATGAATGGTTACAAAAAATTACCTGATTACGTAGTATTTTCAGCTGGCTTTAGAAGCTGTCTGGACAATTGAACCCTTCACATCAGGCCATCTTAGCTTAACAAGTTCTTTAAAGCACTGTTCTTCCGTGCCGTAATTTTCCAAAAAAATTGATAAACTTAGTCCTTTCTGAAATTGGATTTTATTTTTTTGAATGACTGTTTCTCCTTATATCTGCTTTACTTAATCAAATTTTAGTATAGCACAGAAACGAAGCTGAAGATGCTACGTAATCAGGAAAAATTATAAATTCTATTGCCAGAGTTAGACAAAAAATAAGGCCAAAAAGACATTACCCGAGAATATCGCATAAACCTAAAGATAGGTGGACTGCGTTCCGTAACCAAGATGCCAAGGCTTAACCGAATGCCATTGTCCGGTGTAGAACCCCGGATAGGAAATTTTATTACCGAATAAGTTGTCAACGTAACCTTTGGAGCCTTATTGGGCCAAGAAAATAACAAAATTGAAGTAAATTTAAAGAGTAAAATGCTCAATTAATGTTGATTCTAGAGCGTATTATGCTATATTATAGAATCTAAAATCAATTTTAAATAATATCTTAAAGGGTCAGTATGAAAAATGATTTAATGGAGTACTCACAAAGAAAAACTTATAAAAATCGTGTAGATATAGGTTTTGATAGTCTAAAAGAGAAATGGCAGTCTGCGAAATCTTGTTTCACTGATGATAAGCTTGTAATTAATGGTCATCCAGTAATGGAGTCTTGGGAAGAAGAGTATATGGAGGTTTTGGCAAATATTGCTACCTCCAATGGAGGAGTTGTACTTGAAGTCGGGTATGGAATGGGAATTTCGGCGAAAAATATTCAACAATATTCTATAGATAAGCATATCATTATTGAAGCCAACGCTGAGGTATTTAAGCGTGCTCAAGAGTTTGCTATGAATAGTAATTGTCAAGTGGATGTTATATTTGGATTTTGGGAGGATATTACCAAAAACATAGCAAATGAAAGTTTATCTGGTATCTTATTTGATACATATCCACTTGTTGAAGAAGATCTTCATAGGAATCATTTTTCTTTTTTTAAAGAAGCTCATCGTATGTTGAAAAATAATGGTATTTTAACTTATTACTCAGATGAAATTCAAGAATTTTCAGCCTTGCATTTACAGTACCTTCATGAGGCTGGTTTTATAAAGATTAAATCTGAACTATGTAGAGTTAATCCTCCTACAGATTGTAAATATTGGAACTCACAAACTATACTTGCTCCAATAATAGTAAAATAATTTTTTTTGAGTGTGTCATTGTTGTGGAATTACTACTCCGTGCGTTCACTATTAATGATGAGTAAATGAGTAAAAATTACCAAGGTGTTCTTAGCATATAGATCACTTATAAATAAGAAATATTGCTAGAAAACTAAAACTATTATTGATAGTTACATAAAAACAGCGCTTAATCTCTTAACAAAAATATAAATAATGAGATAATCATTGCAAACGCGGTAATATGTTGGTTATATAATTAGCAGTATTATTACACACTTAAGATTAAAACAATTTGCAAGTAGCAGATATTAAAAATATGCTCTAATAAGGTTCTTGATCATTTTGCTTAGTAT
>CAITDW010000108.1 GCA_903891235.1 uncultured Candidatus Saccharibacteria bacterium | reverse complement strand
TTGGCATCAATTTCAGATTTCATGGTTTTAAGCTGACTGTCTTGATCAGAAATTTGTTGCTTATATGAGTTGAATATCCCTTGATAATTATTAGAATACTGAACAATCTTCTGTCGACTCGTAAAGTACTGTGAATAGTATGTTTCTAGACCAGAGGGAAGATTAGCTATTTCTGTCCCGAAAACAGAATGCATTTCATTAACAAGAGCATTCGGTTCAGTATTTTTGTATATTGCAATCTGATCTTTAATAGATTGAGTGATTGAACCATGATTATAATAATCCAAAAGTTCAGCTCCAATAGTATTCTTTTCAGACTGACCTAATCTATCCCATGCCCCATGTAACATTTCATGAGCTGCCGTTACCTGCTGAACTCCATTGAGTTTGGTGTCGCTGACTTGAAATATGTATATACCATTTTCAATGGAATGATAGCATCCCAAAACAGTCGATGTTTCACCGCCGTTATTAGGACAATTCTGACTAAAACTTGTTCTATCTAAAATTGACGGATGATTAATGTAGAAAAGCTTAGTGCCAAACTTAGTCATAGTATCATCACTGGCTAAACTAGCTATTGCATAGGGTGGATTATAGTTTGCAAGCTTATACCAATCTAAAATATTCTGGAATTGCCAGAAAAATATTGCAATGACTGACAAAAATATAATAAAGCCAAGACCGAATCTTTTAAATGAATTCACATCTAGATTATAACACTACGGTGTTTATTGAGAGTTGTTTATTTACTAGGCTTAGTTGATTCATTAACTATCTTGTATACAAGCTGATTCTTGGCAGAAGATATATTAACAACATCACCTTTTTGAATACTATCGGATAAGATTAAATCGGATAACTTGTCTTCTATAGTTTCCTGAATTAATCGTCTTAGTGGTCTTACTCCATTATGAGCATCATAGCCTTTATCTAACAAAAAGTCTTTTGAGGATTTAACTAAATTAAGTCCAATAACCTTTTTAGATAGCCGAGATGACAGCTCCTTTATTTGAAGATCAATAATCCTAAATATATCTTTTTTAGTTAGTGCTCTAAAGACTATCGTTTTGTCAATTCGATTAATAAGTTCTGGTCTTAGTAACTTTTTCAGCTCTTGTTTAACCCGCTCACTGTTTTCGGTGTGTAATTTATCTAGATCACCAAGCTCACTATTATTACTAGCCCTGAAGCCTAGATTAACTTCTTTTTGCAGCTTATTAGCTCCAATATTAGAAGTCATAATAATAATAGTGTTTGTAAAATCTATTTTCCGGCCTTTAGCGTCAGTCAAATAACCATCTTCCAATATTTGAAGAAGCATGTTAAAGACATCAGGGTGAGCTTTTTCAATTTCATCAAATAGGACCAGACTATATGGTTGACGCCTAATCTTATCTGTTAATTGTCCGCCTTCGTCATATCCAACGTAACCAGCTGGAGCCCCTACTAAACGACTTATTGTATGATGTTCTCCGAATTCACTCATATCTATCTTCACAAGCGCTGAATCATTGCCAAAAAATTCTCGGGCCAACACTCTAGCTAGTTCTGTTTTTCCGACACCAGTTGGACCTAGGAAGATAAATGAACCAATTGGTCTTGTTCCACTAGATACACCTGATCGGTTTCTTCTAATTGCCTTAGCTACAGCTTCAACGGCCTCAGATTGACCAATTACATTTTCTGATAGAACCTTCTCTAAATTAATTAGATATTTAGCTTCTGATTTAATAACTTTTCTAACCGGTACTCCTGTTATTCTAGCTACAACTTCAGCTATATCTTCACTTTTTAAATTATGTTTGCTTGAAGATGCTAGGCCAGATTTTAATTTTGTAAGCTCATCAGTGATTTGACTAGCTCTGGTTTTTGCTCGAGCTGCTCGTTCATAGTCTTCACTATCTACTGCATCATCAATTCTAGAATTAATTAATTTCAATTCTTTTTGTAATTTTCTAATTTCTGGTGAGGTCTTAGACTTTTCAACCTTAAGACTAGCTGACGCTTCATCAAGAAGATCAATTGCCTTATCTGGCATAAACCTTTCATTTAAATATCTTTTTGCAAGGTTTACAGTATCACTTAAAACTTCGTCAGAGATATTAACTCCATGAAAAGACTCATAGTGTTTCTTTAGACCCTTCAATATTGCTAAGGTTTCAGCTGGAGTAGTCTCTGGAACCTGAACTGGTTGGAATCTACGCTCAAGCGCTGCGTCTTTCTCTATGTGTTTAGTGTATTCATTAGTCGTAGTTGCACCAATAACCTGAATTTTACCTCTAGCTAGAGCCGGTTTTAAGATATTTCCAGCGTCCATTGCTCCTTCTGCGGCACCAGCACCAACAATAAGATGCAACTCATCTATGAAAATAATAGTGTTAGAGTTATCTTCAATCTCGCGCATGACTTTTTTAAGTCTTTCTTCAAATTCTCCTCGGTATTTAGTACCGGCAATCATATCAGCGAGATCTAACATGATAATTTTTTTATCAACTAGACTATCTGGAACGTCTTCAGACACAATCATTTGAGCTAAGCCTTCAACTATAGCTGTTTTACCAACGCCAGGCTCACCAATTAAAACTGGATTGTTCTTAGTGCGCCTTGCTAAAATTGTTATGACTCTCTTTATTTGAGCCTCCCGGCCAACAACTGGATCTAGTTCATTTCTTCTAGCACTAGCCGTTAAGTCAGTCCCATAAACATCCAGGATTGTTTTTCGAGCATTCCTATTCTTACGAGAATTATCACTAAATTTATTGCCGACATTATGCATGTCAGAATTATGTTGATTAAGGAAATTTTCAATCTCACCGAGTAATTGATCTATATCAACATTCATTTCTTTAAGTAGCACTGTGGCTCTTGAATTCTTTTGGTTCAAAATACTGTAGATAATATGTTCAGTGCCACAAAAATCCTGATCATAATCTTTAGCAATATCATAGGCATTTTTCAATGTTAATTTAGCTGTTTCGCTTAGACCCTTAGCTCCCATATTAATTACTAATGTTTTTGGAGTTAGATTTAGTGCTAGTTTAGCCTTATCTAGATTGATACCAGAATCTTCTAAAATTTTTGCCCCCATTGAAGAATTTTGAGCTAAAACTCCTAATAGCAAATGCTCAGTTCCAATATAGGCACTACCTAAATTGCGAGCAATAGCATCAGCGTGTTTTAGAGATGATAGTGCGTTGTTAGTTAGATGATTTAAAAATTCTTGGAAGTCTGAAGATTGTGGCATCATATTTTGTTTCTCCATTTAAATAAATAAAACATATTAATGTTTATATATTCATAATAAACTAATTAGCACTCTTAAGTCAAGAGTGCTAATATACGGCTATTTTTTATCTGTTATTTAGTTTCTGCGTCTTCACCGTGAGCTTCAATAGCTTCAAGCAATGAGTTCTCTAAATCAGACTTTTTCTTAAGACCAGTTTTAGGCTTAGCAGCTACAACTTTTTCTGGACTATCCTTTTTAGTTTCGACAGTCTTATTTTCACTAAACTCTTCAATGTCAAGTTCATAGCCAGTTAATTTTGAAGCTAATCTTACGTTCTGACCACCCTTACCGATGGCTATAGATAATTGATCTTCAGGCACAAGAACCCTACATTTTTTATTGGCTTCATCGATAATAACGTCTTTAACAGTAGTTGGACTAAGAGAATTAATAATAAATTTCTTAGGATCCTCATCCCATACTACTATATCTATTTTTTCTTGGTCACTAATTTCACCCATGACTGCATTAACCCTAGTACCATGTCCACCTACAAATGTTCCGACTGGATCAACTCCAGGAACTTTTGAAAATACTGCAATCTTGCTTCTCACTCCAGATTCTCGGGCAATATCCTTAATTTCAACAGAGCCACTTTCCATTTCGGGAACTTCGCCTCTAAATAGCCATTCGACAAATTCAGCGTTGCCTCTAGATACCACTAGTTGAGGGCCCCTAAAGCCTCTCTCTACGTCCTTAAGAAATACTTTAAGTCTTTGACCTGGATAATATCTCTCGCCTTGAATTTGTTCACTCTTTGGCATAATAGCCTGAGCTTTACCAACTTCAACTCTAACAATATTGCCTTCAATTCTAGATACAACACCATTTATAACAGTGCCGATTTTATCTTCATATTCACTAACAATTATTTCTCTTTCAGATTCTCTTAGTTTTTGAAGAATAACTTGCTTAGCAGTCTGAGCAGCAACACGACCGAAGGATTTGATTGACTCATGAACATCAATAGTGTCACCTACTTTAATATTTTTCTGCATGACACCAGCGTCCTTAAGGCTAATTTCGTAGGCTGGGTTTTCTACCTTATCTACAACTTCTTTAGAAATGTGAGCGTCAACATCTCCGTTATTTAAGTTCATGGTTATTTTGACTTCTTGTTCTCTCTCACCATAGTCTCGCCTATATGCTGCAGCTAGTGCTTGTTCGACAACTTCTTGTACAGCTGCTTCTGGTAAGTTTTTTTCTTCAGCAATAGTTCTGATTGCTAGGGCTAGTTGTTTCATATCTAGTTCCATATTATTATCTCCTTATTAAATTAAAAATTCCGACCACTTCGGCCGGATAACTAATGTTAATTATACATTAATCTATTATTTAAGTAAATAATCTTTTTTTGTTAATATATTATTAATGGCTCAAAAAGTTAAAAGATTATTCTCAGATTTTCACCCTGAACACTATGACCTTGAATTAGAAGTAAAACCTGATCAATTAGAGTTCAAGGGCATAGTTGTAATTAAGGGCAAAAAAACTGGACGTCCATCTAACCGTCTTACCTTTCATCAATCAGATTTGAAAATTAAATCTGCAAAAATAATTAAGCATGAAAAAAATACCACTAGAGAAATAGAAGTAACGAGAATTAATCATCATGGTTCATTCGACGAAGTTAGACTTCATACCGAAGAAATGGTCTATGGTGGGCGCTACGAAGTAAGATTAGAGTTCATGGGCAATATTACGGAGCCAATGAATGGTATATATCCATGCTTCCCAGATAAACAGAATAAAAATCTAAGAATTATTGCGACTCAATTCGAATCTCATCATGCCAGAGAAGCATTCCCGTGTATCGATGAACCTGAAGCCAAAGCAACATTTGACCTAACTTTAATCAGTCCTAAAGGCCAAGAAGTTATTGCCAATACACCAATAAAAGATCAATCGACTTCAGATAATAAATTAACAACTATTTTTAATACAACTCCTGTTATGTCAACATACCTACTTGCATTTGTGATTGGTGATTTAGCACACAAGTCCAAAAAGACTAAGGATGGGGTAGAAATAAGAACCTATGCGTCCAAAAATAATATTGAATTTACAGATTTCGCGCTAGATACAGCGGTTAGATGCCTAGAATACTATAATGACTTCTTTGGAATAGCCTACCCTCTAGATAAATGTGATCTTATCGCACTACCAGATTTTGCTGCTGGTGCCATGGAGAACTGGGGCTGCATTACATTTAGAGAACAAGGACTTCTAGTAGATGATAAGAATACTTCAATTTTTACCAAACAATATGTGGCAATTGTTGTTGCCCACGAACTAGCCCATCAATGGTTTGGCAATCTAGTAACAATGAAATGGTGGAATGATCTATGGCTAAATGAAGGTTTTGCTAGCTGGATAGAACATTTAGCAGTAGATCATCTTTTCCCAGACTGGCAGATTTGGACTCAATTTACTGTTGAGGAGACAATGCCAGCACTGAAACTTGATTCACTAGACAACACTCACTCAATCGAAGCAATAATAAAACATCCAGATGAGATAAGGACCATTTTCGATGCGATCAGCTACAATAAAGGTGCTTCAGTTATTCATATGCTTAATAAGTACCTTGGACACACCATGTTCAGAGATGGCCTGAGACAATATCTAAAAGAAAATTCATATAAGAATGCAGAAACTGATGATCTTTGGGAGGCTCTTGAGAAGGTATCTCATAAACCTGTTAAAAAGTTTATGCATTCTTGGATCTCAAAGCCTGGTTTTCCTCTGCTGAGCGTTGTGACCCAAGAGGATAAAATTGAATTAAAGCAAGAGAGATTCTATGTTCATCATAATCCAAGCAGTCGGAGCGATACAGTTTGGCCAATTCCGCTTTTAACTCATGAAGCTGATGATATGTTACTTGATAAAAAACAAATGACTTTAAAAAACATGGATGATCAGTTTATTAAGCTAAATGTCGGACAAACTGGCTTTTATAGAGTGTTTTATGATGAAAAACAATATAAGAAATTATCTCGTATGATTACTGAGGGTGAAATCGTTCCAATTGATAGATTAGGAATCCTAAGCGACGCTTTTGAATCAGTTAAGAATGGGAAAATGGATGCGGTTAGTCTATTCGAGTTTTTAGGTAGCTACTATAAAGAAAATAATTCTGCTGTTTGGGACGTAATCACAGATATACTAGGAACTACTAAGAAAGTCATGAATAGTGACGACATTAGAAATGACATAAAGCCCTACATTAGAAAAATAGCTAAAGAGGAATTTAATAGATTGGGATGGGACGAAGTAAATAATGAAGACTATTTCGATAAGATGCTTCGAACTACAATTATTGGATTAAATGCTGCAGCTGATGAAAAATCAGTTATCTTGAAAATAAATCAGTTGTTTGAAAGCGCCAAAAAAAGTTCAGATATAAATCCTGACCTTAAAGGAATAATCTATGCGACTGTAGCTAAAAATGGTTCAAAAAAAGAATATAATAAACTACTCAAATTCTATGAAGAGTCTGAATCTAGTGAAGACAAAGTAGTGATAACCATGGCTCTTTGTTCTTTTGAGCAAAAAGAACTCATCAGACAATCTCTTAGTATGATAAAGTCAGACAAAGTAAGACTGCAAGATGTAAGTTATTGGCTGGCATATTGTTTCTCGAATCGCTTCTCCAAGCTAATGACATGGGAATGGACTAAAGAAAACTGGCAATGGCTCAAAGAAAATCTTGGAAAGGATATGGCCTTTTCTAGATTGCCACTATATGCAGCTTCATCATTCAATAATTCCGACTTCCTCAAAGAATTCAAGAATTACTTCAAGGCTAATAAAGATCAGTCACTAGATAGGTCTATAAAACAAGCCATTGAAATCATGGAATGGCATATTAACTGGCAAAAAAGAGATCAACAAAATCTAATTAAATATTTTAAAGATATAAAATATTAACTTATATATTTCTTAATTGGCTTATAGCTGAGTCGATGCTGTGGTGTAATGCCTAGTTTTTTTAAACCATCACTATGCTTTTTTGTACCATAACCTACGTTTCTTTCGAATCCATAGCCTGGATATAATATAGCTTGTTCAATCATATATGTATCTCTAGCTACTTTAGCAATTATTGAAGCCGCACTAACACTAGGAACGGTAAGGTCTGCCTTAATAAGTGTCCTGACCTTAGGATTAGATATAAGGAAGTTAAAGTCTCCATCAATGACAATCTCATCATAACTAGTCTTAATAGCGT
>CAITDW010000107.1 GCA_903891235.1 uncultured Candidatus Saccharibacteria bacterium | reverse complement strand
TATGCTCAAATACTTCAAGTTCTTTTCCTTCATCTTTAAAAACACTTGCCTTTAGTAGGTACTTATCCCAATCAATAGATTTTCGACTCTCAAAATCTTCTTTTTCATATAAAGATAAAATCATTTCTTTTGATTTTAAAGATGCAATCACTGAATCAGGTGCTCCATATGTTCTAGCACGCTCAATACTATTTTGAACACCCTGTTCATTGCGGACAAATAGCCAACTTAAATTGGCTTTGTTATCTAAAAACATAAGGCTACCTTGTTTATCAAACAAATAACCCTCGCATATATCGTGCTCTTGAAGATAAGGATTTAAAATAGATAAAAAATTCCCATCATTGAGAAAGCTCGTTTTTTCAGATCCATCATGATTCAAAATATTTGCGATACCATGGCCAACCCTTTGAAACATCCCTGTACTGAGTTTGTTAATGGCCTCAATTAAGTATTTAGGGTGATTTGGGTCAAACTTACTGATAAAATTCTTTCCAACAGCCTCATTGGCCAATTCTTCTTGAAAATCAGAATATTTCTTTGCTGTAAATAATATATATGAGTGCTCATGACTCTGATAATAATCATTTAATCCCACATTTTGCCATACATCAAATCCAGACTGTTCAGGCATGTCATAGTCAATAATAGCTATCAGCACATCATCAAAACGCTTATCGTTATAGGCTTCTTTACGAAAACCTAAAACACCCTCATCAATTTTATTAGATATAGCTCGCCCTCTAAAAAACTTACCCGTTTTATCTGTTAAAAAATCGAGCGCTTTATTGGAGTCTAAAAAAGAGATTGTTTTATAATAACCCGCAAGTGCTGCTATCACCGCATCAATAGCAACTTGATCATCATCGACTGATAATATAGTTGTTGGATAAAAAACACCCGGAATATTGCATAGTCGTGATGAACAAAAAGTCGTCTTCATAATTTAACCCTATAATCTTAAGTATCTCTTAAAATATAGATATAATCCTGACTTTATGCAAATCAATAACAAGTTTTCTCAGATGCTCTATACTTTGATAAACATACAAATTTATTAAGCATCTATGACCGAACAAAAACCCTCGAATCAATCTTATCCTCTTGATTCGGCCAAATCTTGGCAGAAAATCATTGATAAGGTCTTTCACCTATTCGGCACTAAATTGCTTGGAATAACGAGTACCGATATTTTATTAAAAAAAACGCTGCCGAATCTGTTAAGAGGCTACGCACTTGCAGTTCAACATAAACTAATTGAGGATGAGGTGCATCCTCAGCTGCTAGAATCCCTCTCTAAAGCCAATATAGAAGACTGTGTCAATCCTATGCTAGAAGCAATGGATAATGTCTTATCTATGTGCAAATCGCTATCAAACCCAGAAAAGAATGCTACAAACCTGTCTGCAAAGCAATTAATCGAAAATAATCTAAGTACTTTTGAATTTAAGGGCAACACTCGCAGTTTAATTGAATTTGATAGCAATCATGATTTCAATATTCATTTGCCTGATATTTTTCTAAACGCCTTTCTATCGCAGTTATTGGGTTTCGTCCAAAATAACTTCAAATCTTCTGTGAAAAAAATTAACATCCATTTTTCAAAAGAAAATGATACGCAAAATTCAATGCATTTTAAAATTATCTCTCCAGAAACACAAAAAAACTACGGACAGTTTTTAAATAATACCTTGACTCAAACTCAAGAAAAATTTGTTCCAGGCATCGAATTTTGTAGATTAGCCCTTCTTTATAACGGCGGAAATATCATTTATGACATTAGGGAAGGCGAATCTATAGAGTTTATTATTTTATTACCCTTGGCACCTTAAAAGGGGTTCTACAGAACCCCTATGTACAGTTTAATCATTTGTCTTTTGAATCATTGCTATTTTTTAGATCTAAAAAATTCTGAAATGATAATATTTTATCTTTATCTATTCCATGCCCAGGGAAACTGTCTGTAAATGCATAATAATAATTAGCAGGTAAATGATTATGGTCTTCATCACCAACTGCATCATCTTTTAATACATCAACTTTTAGTAAGTATTTGTCCCATTCAATTTCACTCCTGGCTTCAAAGTCTTCTGGCTCATATAAGGATAATATGTATTGCTTGGATTTAAGCAAATCGATAATGTTATCAGGCGCCTGATATTTATAGGCATTCTCTAGCCCATTTATTATCCCATATTCATTGCGAACAAATAGCCAGCTTAAATTAGCGTTCTTATCTAAAAAAATCATACCACCCTGTCTATCAAACAAATATCCTTCACAGATATCATGCTCTCTAATATATTGATTAAATATTGGCAAAAATTCGGAGCAGTAAGAAAAGCTAGATTTCTCTTTCGGATTTTTACTTAAGATTAACGCAGTAGTAAACCCCGCTGTTTGGAATATGTCTTGGTGAAATGAATTAATACTATCTAGTAGTTTTTGCACACAATTTTTATCCCTCTTATTGATAAAAACATGTTTGATTTTCTTAATATTCGGAGTCTCTTCCTCTATATCCTCAATATCCTTTGAAGTTAATAAAATATACGAATGCTGTGCTTGAGCTTCTGACTGAAATTTCACCAATTCCGATACGTATATAAGATCTGCACCATTCCTGCTGGGCATATCATAATCAACAATACAAATTAACTGATTCTCAAAACGATTTTCTTGAAAAATTGCTTGTCTATACCCTAATATATCCTCATCACTTTTTAATGCTAAATGCTTCTCTTGCATATAATTGTTCCCAAGAAAAACTATTTCTTGAAGTGCTTCATCTGGATTGGAGAAAGTCTCTATTTTATAATGAGAACTTAGCATGTTCGATAGTTGTGCCAACAATTGCTTGTCATCATCAACGTGTAGAACCGTGGTAGGAAAAAACGCCGATGGAATACTGCATACCCAGGTTTTTTTAAATGAGTCAAACATAAACCGCTCCCTTTAGTGATGTTGATATTTAGATTTTCATATCCTAATCAAATACTCACGTTGATTTAAAAGTATTAATCCCCATGTTCATTCCAAACGTACTTCTTAAGAAGCTCATTCAACTGATTTTCTTTTGCTGGTTTTTTCAAAATATTAGCAACTTGGTGCTCTTTGACTTCAAGTGTTGTTGCAACTAAATTAATCTCATGCGTTGTTATCACTATAAAATTTGCATGAAAATCTGTGTTTTCTTCAGACTCCCTAAATACTCTCATTAAATAATATCCACTCGTGTTCCAATCGTCTAAAGTGGTTTCAAACGTCACCAAGTCATAGTCGCCTGGTTTAAAACAAGAAATTGCACCGGCTTCTGACGTTGGGGCATCTACTTCACATCCTAATGATTCGAAAATATCTTTAATTAATTTGCGTGAAGCAGGATCGTTATCTATAACAAGAACCCTCGGGATATGGAATTTTGTTTTTAAAGAAGAGGGGTGGCGAATATCAACCGGTTTATAGTCATGCAGTTTTTTATCGATGAGCTTTTCTATTTCTTCGTCATCTAAAATGGTTGTTAATACACCAGAAATGGTACCATTTTGATTCTTAAGGACTGCTCTATCACAAATGTAGTGTTTTTCATGTCCATCTTTAATCAACGTTAAAACACAAGAGTTATCTTCTTCTTTACTAGAAAATTGAGCACTTAAATCTCTGCTTCTAAAGTCTCTGGTTTGTTCATCGGTTAATTGCAGGGCTTTCTGTAACCTGTCATAGAATGGCCCTTTATAATCACGTGGGTTCTTTAAATCTAAAAGACTCGACAAGTTTTTATTAGCATGGTGCAAAACTATGTCCTCTTTTTCTCCAAAACTTACAAAATAGACTAATCCCCATAAGATATGGTAAACAAACCAATATATCTCATTGTTCTCAGATGAGTTCATATCAAACAATCCGTTGCCTGTGTAATTTCAAACAATTAACAGTTATTACATTATTATAGACAATGAAACTTAAAATCGTTACAAGTTAATACTAAAATCATTGTAGCAGCCATTGAGAGTTACTCAAATCCTTATATATTGATAGAATAACCGCGTTCCAACCTTTTAAGGTAAACCATGGATGACCATACACAAACAAGCTTTGGTGCAAGGCTAAAACTTGCAATGATTCAAAAAGGCTTTAGCTCTAACCGTTCACCTTATGGTGTGGATGTGACGCATTTATCTAAAATCACCCAACATTCCCCACAAATCTGCCGGAAATATTTAAAAAACACGGCATTACCTAGCAAAGATACTATCATGCGGCTGTCTGAGGCACTTGATGTGAGTCCTGGCTGGCTTTTGTTCGGGAAAGAGACTTCTCGACATAAAGATCTTGTATCTCTCTCCCCTGCCCTACTACGCTCGGTTATTGAAGAAGGACTAGCGGTGCAAGCACATTTTAAGTCTAATCAT
>CAITDW010000106.1 GCA_903891235.1 uncultured Candidatus Saccharibacteria bacterium | reverse complement strand
GTTAAGGCTGTACTTAATAATGAGACAACGGTTTTTTTTAAGTTTGATGGCGTATACAGTGTATTGCAGCAATAAATGATACGAGCATAAATTATTGCTGACTAGTTTTTCTTTGATATAGCCAACCAGTTGCCATCTCTCACTTCATTTACTGAGTTAAATTTTTCAGTAGTCAGATTTTTTATGAGAAATACATCATAGCCAAGTGAAACAAGAATTTCATAGAGTTGTTTAGTGTCATTATATGGTTCACATGCTTCAGTGAATATGGTAGGTTTGAATCTCTTTAAAGTCTCGGATGCCCCATTTAGAAGATCTATTTCTGCACCTTGGATATCCATTTTTATAAAATCCAGTTTAGTTATATTATTTTCATGTACAAAAGTGTCAACCGTTTTTTGTATAACAGTTATTTCATGCGTAATAGAAGTTTCCATATACTTGCTTGACATTCCTGAATTACAAAAGCCTTTTGGATATATGTGAAATTTAATTTCATTGTCTGCTTCACCTAATGCATAATCATAAGCATATACATTTTTTAATTCGTTAATAGATATGTTTATTTTTAAACGTTCAAAACTGTAAGGGTTTGGTTCAAAACAATATATAGTTCCCTTGTTTAATATTTTAGATATTAATAGTGTTTCACTGCCTATATTGGCACCAGCCTCAAGTACGATGTCGTCCTGCTTCAGGTATAGTTCTAATATTTTGTTGGTGTCATTTTCGTATTCTCCAAAAAAAAAGATTTTCCAGCCTATAATGTCTTTGGTATTTACCATGCAAACTAATCCATCATCTTGCAATGGAGCTACAATATCAATTCCCTTAATCTTAACAGATTCATAATTGTAGAGTGCTTTTGCTGTTCTGAATCTTAAAGCTTGGGGTAATACTGATATTATTTTTTTTGTTCTTGAAAGTCTGCTTAATTCATTTTGAAACGATACTGCCATGAGTGCTTTTGTTTATTTTAATTTCAGAGCTTTAAAAGCAATAATAAAAAATATTCATAGAGCATGCATCTATATTCTAATAGTATTTCTGAATTGAAATTAATTAAAAATATTGCTATTTATTTCATCCTCTGATTATTTGATTATCCTTTATGTTTGAAAAAATATTTACTCCATTATTGATAATATTTCCATTTCCGATTATTACATCAAAATAGGTTGTAGAGCACATACCAAATATATTATTACTTCCAACCTGGATACGGCCTGCCAAAACAGCATTTGGTGCAAAATGATTGTTTTGATAAGCTGTTGTGTCATGACATATCATTGCACCTGTATTCACAAAATTTATATTTCCTAATCTCACATCAGATCCTATCATACTATTGGCCAATATTATATTTCCTTCTCCCATTTTCACACTAGGTTCTACCGTTGCCCTTTGATGAATGATATTTGGGAATATAAATCCCTTTTTTTTGTACTCCTTATATTTCTCTTCTCTGAAAGAAAGGTTATTTAATAAGGTAAAAGATAATACAATATTTCTGTAACCCTGTTCTCTCAATGATTCGAGCATGTTTTCCCCACCTAATACAGTTATCCCTAAAACCAATTCGTTAACTGGTAGTTCAGTATCAATAATACCTTTAATTGTACAGGAATTAGTACTTCTTATTGCCTCTATTACCATTTTAGCTCCGCCGCGTCCTCCTATGATAATAATATCGTTTTTTTCCACTCTGGAAAAGGTTTCAGGCATGCTTGATATAGAGGTTTTTGATATATATTCGTGAACATCTTTTTCCCTGACCTGTGATTTGCCTGCGAATACAGAACTATCAATATTATGTTCACTGATCAACTTTGCAGCCTTTGCAGAAAAGATTAATTCAGGATTGGCTATATTTATTATTTTGTTTTCAGGTTCCTTTTGGAATAAATCTGTAACT
>CAITDW010000105.1 GCA_903891235.1 uncultured Candidatus Saccharibacteria bacterium | reverse complement strand
GATTTACTCGGTGAGCATTAGTAATAATATTGCTTGTTGCCGCTTGTCTGAATATCTCGGTTAATTGAACCGTTGAAATGACTTTAGAATTAATAATGTCTTTTAAAACCTGCCCCGCACCGACCGAAGGTAATTGATCTACGTCACCTACTAGCAGCAATGCCGAATGTAGGGGTAGGGCTTTTAACAAAGAATAGAATAAAGGTACATCTACCATTGAGGTTTCGTCTATTACCAGGTAATCACATAAAAGCGGAGATTCTTCATTTCGTTTAAAACCGCCGTAAGCGGGATCAATTTCAAGCAACCTATGTATAGTCGTAGCTTCAAGCCCCGTACTTTCACTAAGACGTTTAGCCGCTCTACCGGTCGGAGCGCATAATTTAATATTTAACTTTTTTGCCGCTAATGTTTTAAGTAGGCTATTTACCAAAGTAGTTTTTCCGGTACCCGGACCACCTGTAATTACCATTAACCTATTATCTAACGCTTTGTCTATTGCTAGTTTCTGACTCTCTGCAAGAGTAATATTAAGCTCCTCTTCTACCAAAGGTATAATTGTAGTGGTATCGGTTTTGTCCCACAACACGGGAGATTTAGCTAAATTAAGTAATATTTTGGCTATATTTTTTTCATATACATAATAACTGGCTAAAAAAATGGTATTGATATTATTTAGAGTATCAGTAACTAGTGACTTTAACTTGATTTCTTCTGCTATGGCTAGTTCAATTAAATCTTTCTCGATCTCGAGTAATTTCGCGCTATTTTGCACGAGTATTTCTTGAGGTAAGCCGCAATGTCCGTCAGAAGTTGCCTCGAGTAAAACATGCGCAACACCTGCTCTTGCCCTTACTAAAGAATCCTTTGCTATGCCTAAATTGCCTGCAATCGTATCAGCCGAAACAAAACCTATACCCCTTATATCTTTGGCCAGTTGATATGGATTTTGCGATACTACTTCAATTGCTTTCTCACCGTATGTTTTATAGATTCTAGTAGCTCTAGTAGTTCCTACTCCATGAGACTGTAGAAAAACCATGATTTCACGGATAATCTTCTGATCTTGCCAGTTAGAGCAAATGCTTTGCGCTCTGATTTTACCTATACCTTCTACGGTTGACAAAAGATTTGGTTTGTTTTCAATAACCTCAAATACTTTATCGCCGAATGCCGACACTAATCTTTTGGCAAAATGCGCTCCTATGCCTTTAATTAAACCAGAGCCAAGATACCTTTCGATACCTTCTAACGTCTCAGGAGGCAAAGACTTTAGGAAATCAGCTTTGAATTGCTTGCCGTGATTACGATCATTATGCCAGATACCGCTACATTTGATATATTCTCCGGCGGAAACAGAGGGAACATTACCGGTAACGGTTACCAAATCCTTATGCCCTTTAACCTTGACGCGGATTACGCAAAAGCCGTTATCTGCATTATGATAGGTAATTCTCTCGATAGTACCTGATAAATACTCCTTATCGTTTTGATGTTTCATTAATATTCTATAAATCGGTGATTATACCATGAAGACGGCTCTCTATTAGGGGTCAAAAGGAAGAAGCGGCCTAAATGTGGTTTTCAGTTTTTTTATGACATTGGTTTAAGGGAGTTTTGGTTTCTGAAAACCAGATATGAGCGGCTAAATGTTCAAATTTGATATTTTTATTGATCCTCCCATCTTGATCAAAAATTGATTCACCAAGATTATAAAAACGAAAACCGCCACCTCCTTGCCAATTAACGTCTTTAGAAATTCCCCCTTGCTCACCGTCAATAACTTTTTGCAAACGAGTTGCACAATGTGTTTTTGCTTGCTCACCCATTTCAATTCCAATCCAGCGGCGGTTCATTTTGTGAGCAACTGCGGTAGTAGTCCCTGAGCCTAGAAAGGAATCGAGGATGAGGTCGTTTTCGTTTGTAGCTAAAGTTAAAATCCTCTCTATAAATGCTTCGGGTTTTTGGCCGCCATCAAAATCAGAACGCTCTTTTGACA
The DNA here is from genome assembly GCA_903891235.1 of uncultured Candidatus Saccharibacteria bacterium. Classification (GTDB taxonomy): domain Bacteria; phylum Patescibacteriota; class Saccharimonadia; order Saccharimonadales; family UBA4665; genus CAIYEO01. The sequence continues at coordinate 1,514 of CAITDW010000105.1, read as the reverse complement.
TTGGATTAATAACTTTTATATCGCACCACAAATTAGACACTGGTTGACCTTTGTATTCATCAAGATATATTTTTCTATTAATATTTTGTGTTTTTGAATCAGGAAAAGATAACTTTCCTTCTACATCCCAACTTTGCATCAGTTCATAAGAAATAGAGTAACCTTTTACAGGAGTTTTATACCCTTTATAATCATATATTAAATTAGGTCTGTAATTAGGGCTTTGTATAGGAGACTTCATAAAGTGCCTCCCTGCGTCATCTATATTGACAAACCTTTTTTTTATATATTCTTGTGTTATATCGTCGTTCATAGAAAATATGTGATTGACTTTATAATTAGATGTTTTTGAATACCATAATACATGATCAGTAACAGTATTTAATCTGTTTTTAGGATTTGCGCTACCTCCACGTCTTTTCCACACGATATTATTTATAAAGTTTTTCCGTCCAAATATTTCGTCTAAAAGTATTTTTAAATATGCGTGTTCATCATCATCGATTTGTATAAAAATACTTCCATCTTCGCTCAAAAGCTCCCTCAACAACTCCAGCCGTGGATACATCATATCCAGCCATTTAGAATGCTCTAGATTGTCATCATAATGTTCAAAGGCACTGCCTGTATTATAAGGCGGATCAATATAAATACACTTAACTTTGCTTGCGTAATAAGGCAGCAATGCTTTTAGAGCCTCAAGATTATCTCCTTGGATTAGCATATTTCTAGAAGTTTCGTCACCGTAAGAAAATCTTGCATCAATTTCAAGCAGACGGTAGGGCACTTTGCTGACCTGCTTAATTGTTTTTTCTCGGTCTAACCATTGTAAAATCGGCATTATGTGTTTTTATTTCCTTGTTCAACTTTATCCATGTCTTTAGAATAAATAGCTAGCATCAGAACGAAAACGCTGTTCTTTATAAACTGCAATCTATATTTAAGTCTTTAGTCTTGCCTATTACAAGCGTCTTTGAGTTTTTGACCAACTTTGAACTTTGGTTGAGTATAAGCTTTGATCTGTATAGACTCACCGTTGCGAGGATTACGGCCAGCTCTTGCTGCAATCTTAGTAGCAGAGAAATGACCAAAACCTACAAGAGAAATCTCATTACCTTGACCCATGGCATCAATTACCGAAGAAGTGAACATATCTATGTTTTTCTCAGCTTCGGCTTTAGTGCATTTATTTTGTTCAGCAATATATGTTACGAATTCTTGTTTATTCATGAGTTTAAGTATTTATTGTTAAAAAGGCGATCTCGCCGGAGTTCAATCTAGCGAGATCATAATATCGATATGAAACTATAATATGTTAGTGCAAATTGATCATGTTGTGTTTGATCAAAGTTCTTGATTTACCTCATGAGTATCGAATGTAGATATATCCGCTTTATTTAAGCTATCTTGCCCTAATAATATAACCTCCTCCGTATGTTTTATTTCTGCGTTGGAATGATTAATAAGGTCATCTAATTCATTTTTTTCAGGCGTATGGTGTGTAGTAGACTGAG
>CAITDW010000104.1 GCA_903891235.1 uncultured Candidatus Saccharibacteria bacterium | reverse complement strand
TGTATGTCATATACACTTTTAGTGTAATATTATGGTTGATTTATGGAATCATTATAAAGTCAGAACCACTCATTCTAGCTGAAATCTTAACACTGATTTTGGTTTCTACGATTCTAATCATGAAGTATTTATGGAAATAATTAATCAAGATATAAGATAATATGATAAACAAAATATTCAATAATAAATTATATATTTGCAGTATAGGATTGCTATGTGTACTTACCTATTTATTAAACTACTGCTCGGCAATATATCAATGTGCCGCTGTTTTTACTGTTATAGCTATTATTATTAATGCAAGTACTTCTATCTATGGAAGGACTAAAACTATAAAGGGATTAGCTATTGCGCTTATTACTAGTTTTGCCCTGTTGTGGAAGTTGCCATACTATATTGACGGTAAAATAATTAATGGATTGGTACTAGCTTCTTTTAGTTCTGTTATGATATCTCTCTATTGGTCGACCTCCGTTTTTCAAAAGCTAACAAGCAATTTTAGTTTTGTGAAATCTAATTTTTTCTCTTTGTCAGTTGCGGCAATAATAGACGGACTTATCATGGGATTATTTTTTATTGTGAACAATAATTTTTCTTACCCAAGAGTCTTAGATATTTTCAGCAGAGAATTATCGTATAAAATGATGTATGGATTAGTTGCTTCTGCTATTATACTAACTACTTTAAATATATTTAAAAATAACAAGAAGTTGGGTTGCAATCTAAAAATTACTAACTAAATTTAATGAGATGACTATGGAAATAGAAAAAACTAATACATCTAATAATTGTAAAATGAACTACAAATCTATTTTAACCACTGTTGCGATTACCTTACTAACAGCTAGTAGCTTTTACTTGTTTATAAGACATAATAGCCAAAAGGAAGTAATCAAAGAGCAGGCAAATTATATTAATGAACTGAGAGCAAATCTTACTCAGAATAATTCTGTCAATCATATTGACCGCTATTTTAATAGATTACTTGACAATACATGGTTGTCATTTAGACATCCATTATCTGATATAGAAGATATAATCTCAAAATCATGGGATAAAGTCTCTTCAAATCAAGGACTTAAATCTTATTATGATCACATGAGCATTAACGCAACAGAGAATGAATATACTATTACCGTTGGTTTACCTGGCTTTTCTAAAGAAGAAATTTCTATAGAATTATTAGGCAATATGCTGAAAGTGAGTGCCAAGAATATTGTTTTAGACCAAAATAATAATGAAGCAGATCCTGATAGGAAAAAACAGCAATTAGCTAATGAATCAAAACAATCAATAAAAGTACCGAGTGATATTGATCAGGATAATATTAGCGCTACGCTTAATAATGGATTGTTAACTATTACACTGCCTCGAATACACGATAAAACTAGTAAAGATAAAGAGCCTAAGAAAATATTAATCAGCTAAGTTAGTGCTAAATGTTTTCCATTAGCAATAAAAATTAAATTAAGTTGTTAGATAATTTGTATGTTAAATTTGCTATAATAATACTAACTGAATTTAACAAAATAAAACTATGGAAAATTTAAACTATAAAACAACGTCTTCTACTCTTTATGACGAAGGTTTAAGGCAATATTTCTTGAAAATATACGCCCTAATGAGTACAGCTCTTGCCATTACTGCAGTTAGCGCATTTTCCGTATTATCGGTACCGACGCTTACAAATATGATGTTTAATACAGCGCCTGGTGGCTATTTAATAGGCATGACTTCGATAGGATGGCTAATTACCTTTGCCCCACTTGGAATATCACTTTATTTTGCTTTTGGATTAGATAGAATTAGCACTCAAAATGCCCAAATGCTATTTTGGGTTTATGCCGCCTTGCTCGGTATGTCACTTAGCTCTTTAGGCTTTGTATACACCGGAGCATCCATTACTAAAACATTCTTGGTCTGTTCTGCTATGTTTGGCGGTATGAGTTTGTATGGATATAGTACAAAAAGGGATTTAACTTCTACTGGTTCTTTCTTATTTATGGGACTAACAGGTTTAGTTATTGCTTCACTAATTAATATATTATTTCGAAGCCCAGCGATAGAATTTGCGTTATCGTTTCTTGGAGTATTGATTTTTACTGGTCTTATTGCATACGATACGCAGAAACTAAAGTCATTATATTATCAAGGTGCGGATACTGACGGTAAAATTGGAATAATGGCCGCCTTTACTCTATACCTTGATTTTATCAATCTGTTTATTTATTTGCTCAGGTTTTTAGGTGTACGTAAGGATAATGATAAAGATTAGTGATTAACCTGAGAATTGAATGGAAAATATTATTAATAATGCTATTTGCGTTAGAGGATTAAATAAAACTTACAGCAACGGATTTCAAGCTTTAGAAGATATTAACCTGCAAGTCAAATGTGGGGAGATCTTTGCGCTTCTTGGTCCAAACGGAGCTGGTAAGACCACTCTGATTAGTATAATTTGTGGTATAGCAAACTCTAGTTCTGGACATGTAGAAGTGTTCGGTCACGATAACATAACAGATTATCGGATTGCAAGGTCTCACATAGGACTTGTACCACAAGAGTTAACTACTGATGCATTTGAAACCGTATGGAATAGCGTTAAGTTTAGTAGAGGTCTTTTTGGAAAAGCTCCCTCTCCCGCTTATATTGAAACTTTATTAAAAAGATTGTCACTATGGGACAAAAAAGATTCACAGATTCGTACATTATCAGGCGGTATGAAGCGTAGAGTAATGATTGCTAAGGCTCTATCACATGAACCAGATATATTATTCCTTGATGAACCTTCATCTGGTGTAGATGTAGAACTTCGTAAATCTATGTGGCAACAGGTTCGTGAACTGCAAGAGACTGGCGTAAGTATTATTCTTACCACCCATTACATAGCAGAAGCCGAAGAAATGGCTAATCGTATTGGTATTATAAATAAAGGTAAGTTAATTCTAGTTGAAGAAAAAGAAAGCCTCATGAAAAAACTAGGTAGTAAAAAACTGCTAATCAGTTTATATAGGTCACTTGCTGAAATTCCGAAGCCTTTATTAAAATTTAATCTACAACTTGCTGACAAAGGAAATGTCCTTGTTTTTAGCTATGATCCATCAAAGGAAGATAATGCAATATCTGACCTGCTTGATCATCTTAAAAAAAATTCTATAAAATACAAAGACATCGATACACAACAAAATTCTCTTGAAGAAATATTCGTTCAACTGGTAAATGCATGATTAATTATTACGGTATATTAGCTATTTATAATTTTGAAATGGCAAGAGCCATTCGTACTATCGGTCAAACCGTAGCTTCTCCAGTTATATCAACGGCACTTTATTTTGTTGTCTTCGGTTCTGCTATTGGAAACCGTATTGGTGATATTGATAATATACATTATGGAGCTTTCATTGTTCCGGGACTAATAATGTTAGCTGTATTGGGACAAAGTATAGCTAACGCATCTTTTGGTATTTACTCTCCCCGCTATACAGGAACTATTTATGAAATTTTATCAGCACCACTGTCTTCTTTAGAAATAACTATAGGTTATGTCGGGGCAGCCGCAACAAAATCTATTATTATAGGGGTTATAGTTCTTATAACAGCTGGATTTTTTGTCCCTATTGAAATTAGGCATCCGTTATGGATGATTTTTTTTCTTATAATGACTAGTCTTACTTTTAGTTTATTGGGATTTATTATTGGTATCTGGATTGACGGTTTTGACAAATTACATACTATTCCGCTCTTGGTAATTGCCCCTCTTACTTTCTTAGGCGGTAGCTTCTATTCTATTAGTATGCTACCAAAGTTTTGGCAAAAAGTGTCACTACTTAATCCTGTAGTCTATCTTGTTAGCGGATTTAGATGGAGTTTTTATGAAAGCGCAGATGTAAGTCCAATAGTTAGCATTATAATGATAATGGTATTTTTAGTAACATGTATGGCGATTGTTGCCTGGATTTTTAAAACTGGTTATAGATTAAAGAAATAAACCCTTAGACTTTTGATGGTGGTCATAATCTAAATGGGTATGTCTTCAATACTCAGTTGTATATCATAATAATTTTTAAATACTAGAGATACACCAAAAGAGTCTATATGAGAAAATTGAACTACTATCTATTATGGGTCTTTATTTTTCAATTGATAGGTTTCGGCCTAGGTCAAATAAGCAAGGCTAATCTGGAATGGTATGATTCTATTACTAAATCTTCTTTTACCCCTCCAAATCTAGCTTTTCCTATAGTCTGGAGTCTGTTATATATTTTACTAGCTTTATTAGGGGTTTACCTCTGGTCTAACAGAAAAGTACCGGCTTTATCTCACCTCTTAATATTTTATTTTAGCCAATTAGTATTTAATTGGCTGTGGAC
>CAITDW010000103.1 GCA_903891235.1 uncultured Candidatus Saccharibacteria bacterium | reverse complement strand
TTTTTGCATTTTTTTCAATACATAAAACCGCTAATAGCGCTATTAAAACTTTAAGTAGCTACATCTTCCCAACTGCACAAGAAAATACTAACTTACCTAAGATTCCTTCTTCTTCTCAGAAGCAGCCGAGCTTATAGTATTTACCACTCTGTTAACTATAATTTCAGAAGAACTTTTCAATTTATTAGACAAATAGCCAATCAATTTATTTTTAGCTTTATGTTTAATATGTTCATATTGAGAGTCATTTATACAGCTTATCACTTTCCCAAAGTGATTAAAATGATTCCAACTCGTATTGTAGTAATAAGTATGCTTAATATTTTTATATTCTAGAATAGACATGCAATATTTCTACAAAACTAATAAATTAATATATTATGCCGTATTATATATAGCATAATAGTTAATAAATGGCGGATTCAATAATCTAGCGCAACACATTATTTTTATATAAAGCTTCGAGAGGAGTAAGATAACCTAACACCTTAAGAGGAGTATTATTAATTATATTTTCTATCCAGTCAATATGTGAGATAGAAACCCCTCTAACAGAGGAGTTTTTTGGCAACAAAGCTCTTATTCTGCCATTCAAATTTTCTACAGCCCCTTTTTGCCAAGGAGAGTGAGGGTTGCAAAAGAAAGTCTTGGCAGGTAATTCATGATGTTTAGCAAATTCTTTCCCTCGATCAAAAGTAATAGATTTGAACTGCTCAGATAATATCCCTAGGGTAGAATTTATTTTGCTAATTACTGGATTACTCCCTTTGCTCTGATTATATATTAGCTTGCTCCACCTAGTTTTCCTTTCAATAATAGAAATGATGTTAGTCCCTTTTGCTCCAGATATAATGAGCAGATCAGCCTCAAAATGTCCAAATTCTGAGCGATCATTGATATGTTCAGGCCTTGTTGCTATAGGCACAAGATCTATGATGGTGTTTCTTTTTGCTTTACGATAATGGAATCCTCTAACTTTCTTCTTGCGCTTAAGATATGATGGTAAATTTAAAGCAATTCCTTCCTTACTAAAAACAAATTTATAAATTGTTTCATAAGAAGATTTAAGCTTCAAGTCAGGAAAAGCTTTGATTCTTCCAGAGATAGCTGCTGGTGACCATCTGCAGTTAATTATTTTGTCGATTACAAAATCGCGTAAATTATCATCAAGAAATAGAGCCTTATTCCTTGATAATCTTGAAATAAATCTTTCTTCTGAATAAACAGGACAATAGTTATTATTTGTCGTCCCTCTCTTGATTTCTCTAGATATTGTGGACTTAGATCTATTCAAATGTTCAGCGATTTTAGTTATATTCATTCCTAATTTTAAGCAATGATTGATATTTTCTCTTTCTTCTAAGCTAAGTCTATTATAGTATTGCATTGTGATAACCTTCCTTGTTTGTCGACAATTAGGTTATCATATTCCTTCTTTATTTAAAAATTTCACCTGTTTTCTTGGCGTTACTTAATATAAATCCTGGCTTAAATGCCTCAAGGCGACCTGCTTCGCAGGAACTAAAGTTGCCTTGACACATTTAATCTACGGATTTTCTTAAAGCAACTATGCCAAGAAAACATCTCTATCACCACTAGTGGTGCTTCATTATAAAATATTTGTTGCGCTAGATCCTTGAATTAACCTTTTATTAACTGCTTTAGTTTAGTCTAAATATATAGATTTTATTATAGGAGCATAAACAAATGAAGGCATCTGCAAATCCATTAATTCAAGAAGAAGAACATCAAGAATATCCAGCTTGGATGTTACAAGATGGACAAAATCCAGAG
>CAITDW010000102.1 GCA_903891235.1 uncultured Candidatus Saccharibacteria bacterium | reverse complement strand
GTTCGCCACCGACCCAATATACTTCTTCTACACGATGTTCTTCTACCGCCGCCGAAAACTCTGCTTCGATCTGTGTGTCCTGGAATTTGCTTATTTTTTCTCTAACTTCTGGACGCATCCAATTATTCTTTGGGTTTGAATAATCGATCATGCGGTGTTGCCGTTGTTCCGATTCCCACGAACTTGATAACATATCGCCACACATACGACATTTGAAATTACAAAGATTACTAAAACGATAATCCCAACTAATGGGTTTCATTGTAGTAAATCCTGTTGAATCAGTTTTGGCTATAACGTCAGAATATTTGTGTTCAAATAATTGATTAAAATAGCTGCGATATATATTTGTATTTAATAATTTGTCATTGCAAACTTCACATTCCGGTAATATTTCGCCGGCCATCATTCTTCGACGTACACTACGCATATGATCACTGTTCCAATGTTCGTCTAAAGTCATTGGTGTGTAAGTGCCGGTACCCGAGCTTGTATCAATATATTGTTTAAAATTTTGAGCAGGTTCTCGGCTAGCACAACACATACGTCTTTCAGTCTGAGGACTCAGATATGTATGTGTCCACGGGGCTAGACATAGGGTATCAGGTTTCTGCATATTCTATTAAGGGATTGATAATTTCAGTTATGACTCTTTCAGTGATTATTTTTTCATTATAAAATAAATCATGGTTGTGTTGTAGTTTTGCTTGTGTAATTGTATCTTGTGCAATTTCAACATACTCAATATCTAAGAATTTTTTTATATTGTCAACAATAATATTGCATCTAGTAGTCATGCAAATTTCAGAATCGTAGCTTTCATCGAATATGTTGTCAAATGTTTCAAATCCCATGTTTTTTAAATCTGTCAGTATGCCGCAATGTCCGAGAATCAAAAAAGGATGATAAAATGCGATTGGTTTGAATGTTTTTTCCGACAGAAGTCGTTGATCAACATAACTTTCTGTTACTACACTAAAACAAGTGGAATCATACCAGTCTGGATTAAAAAAACGATCCCAGCCTCCGGACTGGAAATCCTCATCATTGGGTAACTGTATACCATGTTGCCTATAACTGTAAAGTAATCTGTCTAAATATGATGATAATTTGTTTACTAATAAATCACGGTGGTATCTTGTGAAATTCATTGGCATAAGTGCTAGTTTATTAGCACGACGAACCGGGGTGTACCCATAATAATTTCGATGTTTATTAATGAATGATTCACTGTACCAAAACCAATTCACATTCCAAAGCCTATGGCCAATTTCGTTTTTTGGTTTTTTAAACTTATATTCGAAGTAGTTAGCTTCTTGTAGATTATTAATGACTATTTTTTTACCTCGATTGTGCAGTTCTCTTACCGTAATTGCATGTTGTTGCATCACTGAATTTATCTCTGACTCTTCCACGGTTAGATCCCATGATTCCGATATGAATAAAGCATTTTTTTGGATAAGATTTATGTGAGTCGTAAGTTTCAAATTGAAAAAAATTTTCAAACAGATCTTTTAATCGCGGAATAGAAAAAAATCCAGTGTGTACTAGAACCAATGGTATTTTGGTGTATAAAATTTTAGG